>JACQWU010000157.1 GCA_016209155.1 Candidatus Desantisiibacteriota bacterium
TCTAACAAATCAACAAAAAATTCTTGACAATTTATAATTACCCTTCAATAATATAACTTTAACTTGATATAATATATTTTATTGAACAGGAGAAGGAGGTTGGACAAGATAATGACTCGTAATGAAGTAATAGAACACTTAAAAAAATTCAAAGAAGAAAACAAAGATAAATATCACCATTCCAAAATATTTAAGGATAACTTATGGACTGGGCAATAATAAATAAAATTCAAATTAAATTACAAGAACATAAAGATTCTCGTGTAAAAGAACTTCCACAGGGGGATATTAATGTTTTAGTTATGAGCAACCTTTTAGCCCCGCATATTAATGCCAGTGAATTTGATATTCGGTTCATTGCTTCGGGTGCTTCCGGTGCCGGAGTTCTTTTAATAGTCACCGATGAAAAAGTTCCAATTATTATCAAATATGGGAAAAAAGAAATTGTTGATAGGGAAAAAGAAAATTATACTCTGAAAGTAAAAGAGTTTATTCAATCTGAAATTATCCCAACCTTGAAAGATAGCTACATGACACTTGGTGAATATGCATCCATAGCATATATCTGGGGCGGCGGGTGGAATGAAGCCGGGAAATTTCGTGATTACTTTAAGCATGAGGAATCCAGCAAAAAAATAAATGAACAAATCAGTTCTTTAATGGACGGGCTTTTTAAATGGTACAGACTTAAAAGAGGAACAATGATTCCTATTGACCAGTGGCAATGGAATCCCTCCAATGCTCTTGTCTCTGTTGAAAACAAAATCAAAGCCTGGGACAGCAATGATGGTGCTAAGAAAAATTTAATTGCAGCAATTAGAAATCAGGAAAAATGGAGAAACGCAATAAGGATTGCAAACTTCAGCCAGGGTTTTTGTCATGGTGATTTGAACTGTAATAATATTATAATTTCTCAGAATAGTATTCCATTTCCAAAAATAATTGATTTTGCAAGTGTACGTGAAGGAATTACCCCTGCCAAGGACTGGGCAAAGTTTGAAAGGGAAATTAAATTCAGGTTTCTGCGGGATATCACATTGGATTCAACTGCATTTAGAAAAATGGTTAAACGAGTTGACGAAGTCTGTAATTCATTGAATACAACTGATGTTGATAACTCTATAAAAAAGCCATGCTATTTAATAACTTTTATAAGAAAAAAGTATTCGGAAAAAGTCAGTTCATTTTCTGATGCCCCATATCTTGAATATCTCTTTTATCTTTTCTATATAACACTATCATATATTATCCACCCGGAAATAAAAGATGATCTGGAAATACAAAACACAGTAATTGATTCTGCATACAGGACATTAGAAGAGATTGAAAAGTTATTCCCATACAAATATAAAAATTATACTTATCCCGGAATTTTGATTACAGAAGAAGAACCTTCTCCTAAAACTTATAAAAAAGATATTATTGATTTGCCAATAAAATTAGAAATTCCTGATAGTTATCAAAAATGGGTGGTTGATCGTTGTGAGGAAATCAATATAGAAAAATTAGTGGAAAGCAAAGACAGCGAAATTCTTTTAAGTGTAAAAATGCCGCAGATTTTTGTTCCTTTATATACCAATTCACTGGAAAACAAAACCAATGAAGAAAAAGAGATCGAGCGTCATGAAATAGAAAAAAAACAGGAGTTGGTTAATATTGAAAAATTATCGGCGGAGAATGAATATTTAGTTATAAAAGGGCAGGCGGGTTCAGGTAAGACCACTTTATTAAAACATCTGGCTTATACTATAGCTAAAAAAATAAATCCGGATGGATTAAATGATTACCTGCCAGTACTAATATTTTTAAATGATTTAAAGAAGGTTTCCAATTTGTCTGATAATAACATTGCCGGTACACCAAAAGCTGAAGAATTATTAACCGGTTACTTTGAAAAAAACTGTCCCTCTCTGACTCTGGATATAATAAAAAGATTTTGCCGTGAAGGTAAAGCTATTTTTATATTTGACGGGCTGGATGAAATTAATACGGAAATAAGAAAAATCGTAGTTACTTCTTTTTCTGATTTTAGAACAAATAATAATTATCCAAAAATAGTATTGGCAGGAAGGCCGCACGGTATAGACACAAATGATAATAATGTCTTATGTAAATTCCCCAATAAGTGCATTGAGATTAATACTTTAAATAATGAACAGATTAAAGATTTTGTAAAAAAATGGTTTTTATACGATTCTAAACTGCAAAAAGAAGGCAAAACACCTGAGGGGATGATGTGTGAAATTACAGCTCATGAACGAGTTAAGGAACTGGTTATCAATCCACTGATGCTGACTGCTGTTTGTATTTTGTATCATTATGACCGAAAACTTCCGGAGCAGCGTGTTGAGTTGTATGAAAGGTTTATAAGCAATCTGATTTTTAAGAGATTTGATAATCCGCTAAAAATAGTAGAATTTTTAATGAGACTGGCTTTCAAAGTTCATACTGAAAAAACGAAAGAAGGAAGAGAGAGAGAAAGAAAATTTGATAACGCATTAGCCATCAAAGTAATGGAAGAAGTTTATCAGAAAGAAAAAGATGAAACCGATGTTGCATACAGGCAGAGGCTTGAGAGGCAATTTAAGAATATTGAACAAAATTGCGGACTGCTTGAAGTCAGCAATGATAAACAGTACAGGTTCTGGCATTTAAGTTTTCAGGAGTTTTTAAGTGCAAGGGATATTCAATCCCGGAATATGAATTATGACAGGGCAATTGAAGAGTACTGGGATGATGACTGGTATGATGAAGTCATTAAGCTGCTTATAGGATATCTGGCTTTTAGCAGTAACAAGAAATGGGCAAATACTATTGTTGAAAGCGAATTAAAAAATAAAGAAAATAATGTTTTCCCATTCAGGCGGATGTTGTTAGCCGCAGATGCGCTTAATGATATTCATAAAGATATGAGAGATAATAAGGTGCTTAAACTTGCTCAGGATTGTTTAAAGGATATTTGGGGAAAAGGGAATGATCCGAAAATATGGGTAAATGCGGGTGAAACCCTGGGCTGGTTGGGGGATACCAGAAACCTTAAAGAATTTATTCCTATTGAAGGTGGTGAATATAACTTTAAAGATTTGGGTGTTAAAAATATAAAACCATTTGAAATAAGCAAATATCCGGTAACCAATCAATGGTTTGAAAAATTTATTAAAGCAAATGGATATGAAAATATGAATTATTGGAGTGAAGAAGGTAAAAAGTGGCTGAATCAACTAAAAGCCAAATACCCTCTATATTGGCACGAACGAAAATGGAAATGCCCAAATGCTCCAGTGGTTGGAGTATGCTGGTATGAAGCGAATGCTTTCTGCCGATGGTTAAAACAAGGTTATAGATTGCCCACTGAACAAGAATGGCAAGCAACTGCCGCTGGGCTAAAAAACAGAATATATCCATGGGGAAATGAGTTGCAAGATAATAGCTGTAATACTTATGAAACTAAAATTGGAAGAATTTCACCTGTGGGAATTTTTGCTAAAGGTTGCACTCCTCTTGGTGTAGCTGATATGGCTGGTAATGTGTGGGAATGGACTGACAGTTGGTTTGATGAAAGTAAAAATAGCAAGGTGCTTCGCGGGGGTTCATGGAACCTCAATCAGGAGCTCGCCCGATGCGCTAACCGTTACAGGAGCAATCCGGTGAACCGTGACAACAATCTCGGTTTTCGTTGTGCCAGGACTTTGTAGCTCTTTGCACTTTTACGCTTTTACCCTTTACCGCCGTTAGGCGGTCGAAATTTTAAAAATTAGGAGATACATTGCCTAAAGAAGTTGATGCTATTACAAAACTTTATGATTTTATTCTTTGGATAATCCCGAAGCTGGAAAAATTTCCACGCAGTCAGAAATTTTTACTGGCGGACAGAATTGAAAATTTTTTACTCGATATTCTTGAACTTTTGATTGAAGCGTCTTATTCCAAAAATAAATCCAATCAACTCAAAAATGCAAATTTGAAACTTGAACAACTGCGTTATTTAATAAGATTATCCAAGGACCTTAAATTACTTGATTTAAAAAGTTATGAATTTTCTGCTCAGACAATTAATAATATTGGCATTTCTATTGGAGGTTGGTTAAAATATACAAATCATGAAAACATATAACAATCTATTTGATAAAATAATTTCATTTTCTAACCTTCTTCTCGCTTCCCAAAAAACGCAAAAAGGCAAGCGTTTTAAAGATGGAATTGCTTTGTTTAATTTGAATCTGGAAAAGGAATTGATTAAACTGCAAAAAGAATTACAGGAAATGACTTATCATCATGGTGAATACCGTGATTTTTTTGTTTACGATCCAAAAAGACGGTTAATCAGCGCTGCTCCATACCGGGATCGAGTGGTTCATCATGCTCTTTGTAATATTATTGAACCAATTTTTAATAAAGCATTTATTTATGATTCATATGCTAACCGGAAGGAAAAAGGTACTCATGCCGCAATTAATAGATATACTGAATTTGCCGGAAAAAATAAATATGTTTTGCAATGTGATATACAAAAATATTTTCAAAGCGTTAACCATGAAATACTTCTGGAGATTATTTCAAAAAAGATTACATGCGTAAAAACACTCTGGCTTATTAGAGAAATCATCAATACACGATGCGATGAAAATTATTTCTTTTACTTTGAAAATGACGACCTTTTCAGCCCGTTTGAAAAAAAGAAAGGAATTCCTATAGGTAATTTAACAAGCCAATTTTTTGCCAATGTTTATCTAAATGGTTTTGATCATTTCATAAAAGAAACGATTAAATGTCCATACATTCGCTATGTCGATGATTTTGTTGTATTCGGCAATGATAAAGAACAATTGCATGAAGTAAAAAATCAAATGGATATTTATCTTGCTTCATTACGTTTAAAACTTCACGAGAGAAAATGCAGAATATATCAAATCAAAGATGGACTTAACTTTCTTGGTTATAGAATATTTCCTGAGTATCGATTACTTAAGAAAGATAATATATTACGAATGAAAAGAAAGCTTAAAAAATTAAGCCATCAATATAAACATGGCTCAATTTCTCTTGATAAAATTCATCAAAGTATTCAAAGTTGGATAGGCCATGCTTCCCATGCCGATACTTACAATTTAAGATCAAAGCTATTGGGAAGTGTAGCTTTTCAAAGGGGTGCGACCAGAGGTGCTTCGCGGGGGTTCATGGAACAACAATCAGGAGAACGCCCGATGCGCTAACCGTAACAGGAACAATCCGGAGAACCGTAACAACAATATCGGTTTTCGTTGTGCCAGTACTAAAAAAGTTTGTTTTTGCCGGAGCCTTATCTTTTAAGAAAAGATAGGGGTGTGCATTTACTTAAGTCCAGGTCGCAATCCTGTGTTGGCTTATTTTAGCCAACCAAAATAAAAATAGCTCTATCCGGGGTTAGTAGGGAGACTGAAAACTCCGGGAGAGTATAAAGGAGAAAAATTGGGAAAATTTAAAATTAAAATTTTAAGTGATAATCCGGAAGAAATAAAAGAAAACATTAAGTTTGATTTTCATGCTTATAAAAAAACATTTGTTGATATCATATCCTCAAATGATAATGAAACTCCGCTTGTAATAGGGCTTGAAGGCAGATGGGGGAGAGGTAAAACCACATAGATATAAAAAAATTATGGGATAAACTTAATCTTAAGGCAATACCTGAATTTTTAGTAGACTATATTCCTTTTTTAAAAGGTTTTTCAAATATAATAAAAGAAGAAGATTATAAAAAAAACCTGCCGTATTTTAACCTTTTCAGCACATTTTTAAAACAATTAATCAGGCTTTGGATTCATTGTGAAGATTCATTTAAAATAACTGATGGAGAAAGCATTGGGGTTGGAGAAATAGATGATAAAAAAGGTGTTGTGGTAATTTTTATTGACGACCTTGACAGGTGTAATAAAGAAAATATTGTAAAAGTTCTAGAAGCTGTGAAACTTTTTCTTGATTTTAGAGGATGTATTTTCGTAATGGGGGTTTCTATAGAAATTATAGTAAAGGCTACTTCTTCTGTGGCTCATTGTGAAGATGGAAGTGAATACCTTGAAAAGATGATTCAGGTATCATACGGACTTCCACCAATTCACCAGGATGATATGAAAATTTATTTCGAAGAAAAAATTTCCCTATTTTCCTATAATGATATCTTAAATAAATACTCAGACGTAATTATAAAATCATTTGGAGATAGGATTACTCCAAGAAAAATTAAGCAGTTCATTAATAATCTAAACCTGCAAATTAAGATATCAGATAATAAGGGTTTATTTGAAAAAGATTTTTATGATGAAAATAATAATAAAATAATTTTAAAAATTGATCATTATATATACTGGAATATTCTGAAAGAAGCATTTAGAATAAATTTTGATAGTATTAAAGATAATACAGATATTATAAAAATGACACAAACCGCATATAAAGAAAATGAAGCTCAAATAAAAAATAGTAATTTTGAAAATATTGATAAAATCCGATACGAAGTTGTTAAGGATATACTAAAAAATCAAATGTTACGGGAGATAGTTATAAATTTACCTGATAATGCTGAGATTATAAATATATTAAAATTTGAATCTTTAGCAGTTGGTCAAATACATATAGAAACAGAAGATATGAAGGGAATGCGTGAGCATTATCGTAGTGGGGCAATGGTAAAAATTGAAAAAGGTCCGTTTTTATATACAGAGGAAAAAATTAAAGAAAAAATAGATTACGATTATGAAATAGATATATTCCCTGTTACAATTGAAGAATATTGCAAATTTATAGATATTAAGAAGCCGGATAAAAAGGAATTAGATAATTGGATTTCTTTAGAAGGTAGGATTAAAGAGAAAGATGGAAAATATATTGTGGAAAAATGTTACGAGAAACATCCTATTATTTATGTATCATGGTATGGTGCTAAGGAATATGCAAAATGGATGAAAAAAAGACTGCCCGAAGAAAAAGAATGGGAGAAAGCGGCAAGGGGACCAAATGGTTGGATATATCCATGGGGTGATGAGTTTGATAAAGGAAAATGCAATACCTCTGAATCCAATAATAATGATACAACTGAGGTAGACAAATATCCGAATGGAAAAAGTTATTATGGATGCTATGATATGGCAGGTAATGTCTGGGAGTGGACGGACAGTTGGTATGATAAAAATATGGATAGCAAGGTGCTTCGCGGGGGTTCATGGTACTACGATCAGGAGTACGCCCGATGCGCTGACCGTGACAGGTACCTTCCGGAGTACCGTAACCTCGATATCGGTTTTCGTTGTGCCAGGACTTTGTAGCTCTTTGCACTTTTATTCTTTTACCCTTTACCGCCGTAAGGCGGTAAAAATTTTAAAATTTTTGATTATTAACTGATTTGGGAAATATATTCCAATGAACTTTTATTCTAACTTCAAATTGCCAATGAAGCGATAATAATATATAATTGCATCAATATTTGAAGCGATTAAATAGGGTGAAAAATATTATGACAAAATATATATGGCAGAAAAAGGATTGGTATGATTTTAATTATGATCATAAAGCATTGATTGAATTACTTGCAAAAGCACGTCTTATGCAGGGAAATATGCTCGGGAAAATGTCATTGCTTGATATAAACCAGGAGATAGAAGCTCAGGCTGAAGTTCTTATTGAGGAAGCAGTAAGAACAGCAGAGATAGAAGGTATGTCATTAAACAGAGATGCAGTAAGATCATCGGTAGCTATGCGTTTAGGGCTTCCGCATGGGGTAAACATAAAAGATAGAAATGCGGATGGACTTGTTGAGGTTTTGCTTGATGCAATACATTTTAATGAAAAACCACTTACGCAGGAAAGATTAAACGCCTGGCAGGCAGCGCTTTTCCCGACAGGATATTCAGGTCTAAAGAAAATACGTACCGGAGAATTGCGGGGTCATGATCCAATGCGTGTAATATCAGGACCTATAGGTAAAGAAAAAATGCATTTTGAAGCACCGCCTGCGCAGCAGATTAAAAAAGAATTAAGCCATTTTATAAATTGGTGGAATGATTCATCGGATAAAATGGACGGTATGTTACGGGCTGCTGCCGCGCATCTGCGATTTATAACAATACACCCTTATGAGGATGGAAATGGAAGAATAGCGCGCGCACTGACAGATATGGCTCTTTCACAGGATTAAAAAATAAAAGTAAGATTTTATAGTGTTTCTTCACAAATCATGAAAAATCGGGAGGATTATTACAATATTCTTGAAAATATCCAGAACTGTCGTCTTGATGTCACTGAATGGTTTGTATGGTTTATAAAATGTGTTATATCCGCGATAGAACATTCGCAAAATATTATTGCAAATGTGTTCAAAAAAGCTGAATTCTGGAAAAAACATGCACAAACACAATTAAATGAAAGACAGAGAAAAGTGATAGCTAAACTTCTTGAAGCAGGTCCCTAAAGCAAAATCAACTTCTTTGCTGTCTTTTGTGCGCATATAGTGTAAGGATATATTCATCCCTTTAGCATCATGCAAATATTGGATATGTTTAAGCAGGCTTACTGCAACAGTAAGGGCGAACCTACTCGTTTACGAAGCATTTCCAGTAAAAGACGGATTGCCCTGATTTCACTTATACGACTAAAATCCATTACATCTTTACGCACAATATCCGTATAATATTGCTGGCGCCAGCGCTCGGCATACTCATCAGATAAGGAAAGAAATGGTTCAGGAAAACCGCCTAATCTATTTAATGCAGAAACTGCTTCGTAAGGTGGCAAGAGACCGGATAATTCCTTTACCGAAAGCGGATTTAAATGGAAAAGAAAATATCTGCCTGCAAGGGAATCTCCTGTTTGCCGAAAAGTATCCAATTATTGCAAAATAGTCAAGACTAAAATGCATTTTGATGCATTTTAGTCGTATTTTCTAAATTTAATTATTTCTTTTTCTCCTAAAAATTTAGGTTGTCTTTTAATTACATATAAATCAATTACAGTTTTAAACCTGGCAAATATTTCTCTCAATCTAACTTTAGTTCCATAAATGTTTTTAACATCATCAGCACAATATCCGATTGCATCTTTCGATTTCCTCAGCATTAAAGGACACTGAGGAGGAACAAGCAGAAAGAAAAATAGAAATAATTATGACTAATTTAAATTTTTTAAATTTCATATTTGATTTATTAATGTTATGTATTAGTGATTTTTTTGCCTTCAACCTGCAAACTTTTAATAGTTTGAGCAAATTCTGTTGGTACTAAAATGATAAGACTATTCTGTTCAGAGCCAATCTCCTGCCAGGTCTGGAGCTGTCTTAAAATTAAAGCATTGGGGGATTCAGAGATAATTTTGGCAGCTTCTGTAAGCTTTTTGCTCGCCTCTTCTTCGGCAGACGCTTTGACAATTCGCGCTCTTTTTTCACGCATGGCTTCAGCCTCTTTTGCCATAGCGCGCTTCATATTGTCAGGTATTTCTATATTTTTAATTTCAACACTAATTATATTAATACCCCAGACATCCGTCGGGGACTGCAAAGCATCTAACACTTCTTTGCCAATTTGGTCTTTATTTGATAATAGGGTATCCAGATCATATTTTCCTAAAACATCTCTTAGTTTTGACTGCGCAAGTAAAGTGGAAGCCAGATTAAAATTATCAACTGCAATAATTGATTTTGCGGCATCGAATATTTTGTAATAAACAACTGCATCTATTTTTATAGGGACAGAATCTTTAGTCATAATTTCCTGCGGAACAACGTCCATGGTTCGGACGCGCATATCAACAAGTTTTACATACTCAATTCCAGGGATGATTACATTAAAACCCGGATTAATTTCTCTATTCAACTTACCAAGACGGAAAACCACACCTTTTTGCCACTGGTCAACAATTCGAATACCCATAATTACAATTATTACTGTAACTATAATTAATAAAATTAGTAAGCCTGACATAATTATCTCCTTTTTTATTATTTATCGTCAATTGCCCTGTTTATAGCATCGAGAACTGCATCATATTTGGCAGGCAGTGCAATTGGCAGATTGGCATGATGGGGAGTAACATTTTTAATCCTGTTTTCGTGGTATTTAAGCTTAAATTCTGTAAATTTGAGCCCATGCGCTGTTGAAATAACAATCACACGCTCATGAGATTTTATTACATCCTTTTTTACAAGCTTAAATAATACAGCAAGAGCTACTCCGGTATGAGGGCAGTTATATAGCCCTGTCTTATCTCCGTGAGCTGATGCATTTGCAAGTTCATCTTCAGTTGCCTGCTCCACTATACCGTTAAACTCTTTAAGCACTTTTATCGCTTTATTTATGCTCACCGGATTGCCAATTTGAATTGCGCTTGCCAGCGTTTTTTTTGCGCGCACCGGTTTTGTATCCTTAAAGCCGGTTAGATAGCTTTTATACAGAGGATTGGCATTTGCAGCTTGCGCACAGATAATTCTCGGGCGCTTACTGATTATGCCCAGTGCTTCCATTTCAAGGAAACCTTTCCCCAGAGCTGCAACATTTCCAAGATTTCCTCCGGGGATAATAATTGTGTCGGGGACTTCCCATTCAAACTGCTGGACAATTTCATAACTTACAGTTTTTTGACCTTCGATTCTAAGTGAATTCATTGAGTTGGCAAGATAAATATTATTTTTAGCGCAGATTTCCTGTACGATTTTCATGCATCCGTCAAAATCCGTATCAAGTGAAAGTGTCAGCGCACCGCTTGCAAGCGGTTGAATAAGCTGAGCATTCGAAACTTTATTTCTCGGCAGAAATACTATTGCCTGCATAGATCCGATTGCGCAATACGCGGCAAGTGAAGCTGAGGTATCTCCTGTTGATGCGCATGCAACAGCAGGAATATGCTTTCCTTCCGACTGCATCTGTTTTACCATGGAAACGAGCACTGTCATACCAAGGTCTTTAAATGATCCTGTATGACTGTTCCCGCATTGTTTTATCCATAAATCATTTACCCCGATTTCTTTCCCGAGCCGTTCAGCCCAGAATAAATTACTGCCGCCTTCATATGTAGATACTATATTTTCGTTAGCAATATTCGGGCATACAATTTCCTTTTTCCCCCATACTCCGCTGCCATACGGCCAGTCTGTTCGTTTGTAGCGGTCATCAAAAATGTGTTTCCATTCTTCTTTTGAATGCGCTTTTTTTAATTTTTCTATATCATGACAAACTTCAAGCAACCCTCCGCAGTTCGGACAGCGATATATAATTTCATTCAGCGCATATTTCCCGGAACATCCGCCTGCGCATTGGAACCATGCATTAAAGGTTTCTTTTTTTTCCATTTTTACCTCCAATATATTTATTTGAATACTATATTATAAAAGTATATTATATGTCAATAACTGATGTCAGTAATCTGAAATTTCTGTTCGGGTTAATTGACATAATTTCATTTTTCTCTTATTATATATGCTATATATGCCATATATATAACAAGGAGGACTTTATGAAAAATTTGCATGTTTTTACCGTAGTCCCCAATTTACCTAAAAAAATTCAGCGTTTATCTGAACTTTTTTACAATCTCTACTGGAACTGGGATCACGAAGCGCTTGAACTTTTTATCCGTATTGAACATGAACTGTGGGATAAGGTAAATCATAATCCGATGGTGCTGCTTGGTAAAATAAACCAGAAAAGATTGGAAGAACTTTCAGAAGACGAAGGTTTTGTAACCCACCTGGAAAGAATACTCACTAAATTCTATTATTACCGCCGTGAAAAAACATGGTTTGATATTGTACATGGAGGACAGTATCAAAATCTGGTTATTGCATATTTTTCAGCGGAATTCGGCCTTGCGGAATCTCTTCCTATTTATTCAGGCGGATTAGGGATACTTGCCGGTGATCATTTGAAATCTGCCAGCGATCTTGGTGTCCCGATAGTCGGCATGGGACTTTTATATCAGCAGGGATACTTCAGGCAGTATTTGAATATTGACGGCTGGCAGCAGGAAAGTTATCCCAAAAATGATTTTTATAATATGTGTATAGAATCGGTAAAAACTGAAGATAATAAGCCTCTTACAATCAGTGTTGATTTTCCCGGCAGGCAGGTAAAAGCTGCGATATGGAATGTACAGGTAGGCAGAATTCATCTATATTTACTGGACACAAATATCCTCGAAAATTCTCTTGAAGACAGAAAGATAACAGATCAGCTATATGGCGGTGATCTTGAGATGAGAATAAAACAGGAAATATTACTGGGAATCGGCGGCGTAAGAGCTCTTCGCGCTCTAAAAATAAATCCAACTATATTTCATTTAAACGAAGGGCATTCTGCTTTTTTATCGGTTGAACGGATCCGTTTACTTATGGAAGAAAACAACCTATCTTTTGATGAAGCTTATAAAGCATGCAAAGCCAGCAATATTTTTACAACTCATACTTCGGTTCCTGCGGGGATTGATATTTTTCCGCCATTTTTAATAGAAAAATATTTTAATGGATTTTATCAAAAAATGGCTATTGATTTTGATACATTTATGGGTCTTGGCAGAATGAATGTTCCGAATAATGGGGAACCATTCAATATGGCAATATTAGCTATAAAAACAACAGTATTCAGAAATGGCGTAAGCAAGCTTCATGGAATAGTTTCACGTAAAATGTGGAAAGGTTTATGGCCGGAATTGAATGAGGAAGAAATCCCGATTAAATCCATCACCAACGGAGTCCATGTACGTTCCTGGATATCCCATGAAATGGAAAATCTGCTTACAAGATATTTGGGTCCTTCATGGATAAATAATCCTGCTGATCAGAGCGTATGGAATAATATTTCAAAGATTCCAAGTTCCGAACTCTGGCGGGTACATGAAAGACGACGGGAATTGCTTGTTGTGTATGTCCGGGAAAAATTGCAGAATCAGATACGCGAAAGAGGAGGCTCGATGTCTGAAATTATTCAGTCTGAACAGGTACTCAATCCTGAAGCATTTACTATCGGCTTCGCAAGAATATTTGCTTCTTATAAACGCGCTACTTTAATATTTAATGATCCAGACAGACTTGAAAAAATTCTTAATAATAAAGAAAGAC
>JACQWU010000158.1 GCA_016209155.1 Candidatus Desantisiibacteriota bacterium
ACGCAAAAATTTTTATTGAAAAAATCCTGACGGACTGTGTGCGAAGATTTAAAGAAGCAGCTTCAGTAAAAAAAATAAAAATAGAATTAAATATCCCTCCGGAATTAAATGAACATGCCGGAAATCTTGGAGCTTTTTTTGGAAATCAGGAAGAATTATCCCATGTGCTATTACATTTTATTTCTAAAAGTTTAACCTATTCTAAACCGGAGAGTACCATTTATCTAAGAGCAGATGATCTTGGAGATTCATTAAAGATAGGGATAATTTATTCAAGTATTCTAACAGGCCCATTACTTGATGATGAAAAAGAATCATCTGAAAATTCAAAAGAAAAGCGTGAAATTGTAAGTGAACAGATTATCGCAAATTATGCGGGCAAATGTTGGGAAGAAATTAATCCTGTCGGGAGATCAGGGCTTTTTTTTACATTAGCTAAAGATAGACGTGCGGCTAAAAATAAAATTAAAAACTTATCTTTTGAAAAGTCTTTTAATGATAGAAGACTATAAAAAACACCTCAGCCTAAACCTTAATCCCCCCAAAAATAAGAATATGTAATCATAAGTAATATCGGAAAAGATAGTTATGATAAAAAAAACCGGTAAAACAGTTTTCGGAATTTATATAATTATTTTATTTTTATTAATCACAGCGGTTGCTGTCAATACTTTTCATCCTTTTCAGACCGCTAGAATTAATTTATCATATAATAATGATTTAATAAAAACAATAGACGGTATTATGGAAAAAGCTCTTTCCTTTAAAGAAGCACAATATTTCGAAGTAATAGAGGAAAATAATTTAAAATGATATCTTCGTCTAAGATAGTACAATGTAAATTATGCCCTAAGGAATGCAAACTGCATCAGGGAGAAAAAGGTGACTGCAGAGTAAGAGTAAATATCGGGAATAAACTTTACAGTCTTGTGTATGGAAAACCATGCGCAGTTCATATTGATCCGATAGAAAAAAAACCTATGTTTCACTTTCTCCCCGGAGCCAGAGCTTTTTCTATAGCAACTGCGGGCTGTAATTTGCACTGCAAATTTTGTCAAAACTGGGAAATTTCCCAGACTCCGCCTGAGGAAACTAATAATCAAGACCTTCTCCCGTCTCACGTGATACAGGAAACATTATTAGCAGGATGTGAGACTATAGCGTTTACATACTCGGATCCGATGATCTATTATGAATATACATATGATACAGCAGTCATTGCAAAAGAGAAAGGGATCAGAAATATTCTGGTTACTGCAAGTTATATTAATCCCGAACCCCTGAAAAAACTATGCAAGGTCATTCATGGAGCAAATGTTGATATAAAATCCTTTGAAGAAAAATTTTATCAAAATATTTGCGGGGCAAGACTTAAACCGGTACTTGATGCTCTTTTAATTTATAAAGAAGAAGGCGTTTTTGTGGAAATTACTAATCTTCTGGTAACTTCCTTAAATGATGATCCTAAAATTATAAAAAAAATGTGTAATTGGATATTTAAGGAAATGGGGGATGATATTCCTCTTCATTTTTCCCGTTTCTGGCCTTTATATCAGCTTAAAAATTTGCCTCCGACACCTGTTCCGTCATTAATAACGGCGCGTCAAATTGCCATTGATTCCGGATTAAAATATGTTTATATTGGTAATGTTCCGGGACTTGACGGCGAAAATACCTATTGCCCTAATTGCCATAACTCTATTATTAGGCGTATTGGATTTGACGTTTATAATAATTTAGTGTTGAATAGACTGAAGGCTGAAGGTTTTTATGTACGGATCATAAGGGGGAAAAAAATGAGTGAAATATACAGACGTGATTTTATTAAAATGATAGTCAGTGCTTTTTTGGGATTATTAATCAGTAAAATTTGGACTAAAAAACAGGATGAAAGCTCATCATTCGAAAAAGCAGCGGACATTGGAAACGAATATAAAGAAGCTATGTTTTATAAAGTATTCAGGTGAGCAAGCTAATATCCTTCAGCCTAAATACCTAAGTAGTTACGGTAATTCTAAACTGCGCATACATGCATATTTAGTGGATTCCAAAAATTTTTTTTGTTTATGCATTATCCAATAGTTAAAAATTTTTGAAAGACAAAAACCTGACACAAGAAAACTGATGACAAAAGCCCACTTAACAGAAGCTGATGCCCGGAGATCCTGTATAAATAAGATAAATAATACAGTTAAAATAATATATGTAATTATTATCTTTATTAAAAATTTTATGGTTAATTTTTTTAAATCTTTACGTTCTTTTTCCGTCATATTTACAACTATTTCTAAAACATGAGGAGCAGTAATTAAAGACTCATAATTTAGTATATTTATATTCATTCCCAGACCTTATACATTTTACCTGATATTTATAATTTTACCAATTCCAATAGAATTGCAGGTATTCTGTTTAAGTCCTCAATTGAAATTTCTTCTTTAGTAGTATGTACATTTTTTGCACCTGTTCCTATATTAACTACTTTTATATTATGCGCGTGAAATGCATTGGCATCAGAACCTCCTCCGGAAAGAATGTATTGAGATTGCAATTTAAACTTCTTAAGGATAAAGTTGATTTTTTTTATCAACAAATTACCTTTATAAAATTTATATCCATGACAAACCAGATCAGTATTAAAAATAAGTTGAGCTTTATTTTTTTTCGCAGCATTTTCAAAAGCTTTTCTCATTCTTGCAATTTGACGATTCATTTTCATGGAATTATGGCTTCTAACCTCCGCTGTAATTTCCACTTTATCCGGAATACTGTTGCGTATTTTACCGCCCTTTATAATTCCAATATTAGAAGAAGTTTCTTTATCAATTCTTCCCAATTTAACATGCGCTATACCATCCCCTGCTGCTTTTATTGCATTTATCCCTTTTTCAGGTTCTATCCCTGAATGAGCAGATTTTCCGATTATTTCAATATTAATATTTGTAATATAAGGAGCTCCCATTACTATTTCATTTATCTTTCCGCCGTCAATAGTCACCCCATATTTAGCATCTATTAAGGAATAATTCAGTTTCTGCGCACCTATGGTACCTATTTCTTCCTGTACCGAAAAAACAATTTCAAGCGGGTAATGTTTTATCTGGGTTTCTTTTAATACAGAAATAAGTTCTAAAATCGCCGCTACTCCGGCTTTATCATCCGCTCCGAGAATTGTATTTCCTTCAACATTAACTATCCCGTCTTTCACACATGGCTTTATATCATTGCATGGCTGTACTGTATCAATATGAGCATTAAGGAGAAAACAATGCCCCCCCATACCTTCTTTTTTTGCAATAATATTTCCAAAAGAATCAACAATAGTAGTAACCCCTGATTTTTTTAAATATTTAATTATCCAATCACGTATTTTATCTTCCTGTCCCGAAGGGCTCTCTATTTTTACAAGCTCCAAAAAAGTTTTAAGTAAACGATCATGCTTAATCATTTTTTTCTCCCCAAAAAATAAGGTAATGTCAAAAATTAACCACAGTGCACAGAGAATTCAACAAATTTAAAAAAAGTTTTTCTCAGTGTTCTGTGGTTAAATCTTTTTTTTGTTGTTCATTTTTTTCTATTTTTTTATGTTTTTATCAGGTATGACTGTTCCTTTGACACTATTGTTCATAATAATACGGTTATCATCCATAAAAAAAATAATTTCTTCAGCAGCAAAAACATTTTTCATTTGCACTATTTTAGCATTTTTAGTCATTATAAGTTTTTTTTCTTTTTGATAAAAAATAGCAGACTTACTCCATGCTTCTATTTGATCATATATAATATGAACATCATCTGTAATGACAACCTGCCCTTTATCTGAATACAGGTCCATCTGAATTCCTGTTACTTCAATTTTTTTGTTGTCTTTTTTTTGAATTATAACAAGATGAGGGGTGCTGGTCATCATTGCGTGGCGCTTATCTTTATTGAATTCTCCTTTGCCTCCCGTCAAAATAAATTTCCATTCCGGATCTTCGGTCTCTATTTTAATATTCCCTTCACCCAAAACCCGGCCTTCACTGCTATATAAAGTTAATTTATCACCATTCAGTTTAAAATCTTTTTGTTCCAGGTATACATTTCCTGTGAACAGCCCTATTTCCTGCCCTCTCTTAAATACATATTCCACATTATCCGCTTTAATATTTAAAGGCGCTTCTTCGGCAGGCAAAGTAGAATCATTATCCGCTCCGCTTATTGATATCAAATTTATAAAAAAGAACAATGCAATTACCTGCCACTTCTTCATTTATTATAATCCTTTGTTTTTTACTTTTTTTTCAGGAAATGGAATGCTTCTTCTTTAACCGTTTTAACTTCTACATCTTTTAAAATTTTTATATTTTCTAAATTCGGATCTGTAATAAGTCCATTGCCTGTTAATACACTATGATCTTTAACAACTTTCACATATGAATCTGTCTTAAAAGTATGTTCTTTTGCGTCCCAATTCAATTTATCTGTTTCCAAAACAATATTTTTTGAAGATGTAATCCTTACATTACCTCTGGTTAATATATCTTTTTTATCAACACCAATCTCTGCCTCAGCTGCTTTAAGCTGTGAAAAAATTTTATCTTTATCATAAAAAATCATTTCTATTTCTGCTACTAAAATTATTTTTTTGTTCTCGTAAATATCGGCAGAACGGGCTTTCAATTCCCATTCACGAGCTCCTTTTAGCGTCTCTGTGAGAGTAAACCCTTCAATATGCAGAGACGGTTCAGTCTTTCCCTCTTTAGTTTTAGATATAGGCAAATTATTTGAATTGGAATTACATGAAAATAAAAAAAATAATAAAAAAACAATAAATGCTTTATATGTTTTCATTAACTTTTTCTTTATATATAATATTTACGGGTCACATCATTCCATTTTTTTTGAGTTTTCAGGATCAAATCTACTATTTCCCGTACTGCTCCTTCTCCGCCTTTTCTATTTGTAATATAATCGGCTTCCTTTTTTACTTCAAGAACAGCATTATTTACAGCAACAGCAAACCCAACTCTTTTCAGAACTCCGATATCTATAAGGTCATCACCCATATAAGCAACTTCATCATGAGCTAAATTATAATGAGATATTATTTTTTCCAATGCTTCAACCTTAATAAAAACTTTCTGGTATATATCTTTTATTCCGATACTTAATGCCCATT
>JACQWU010000107.1 GCA_016209155.1 Candidatus Desantisiibacteriota bacterium
AGGGATTGGGAAGCAATTATATATGGGAAATGGGAATTGATAAAAAAGGTAAAATATGGGCTGCATCCAATAACGGCGGTGTGGCATTTTTCAACGGAAATGAATGGCAGGTTGCAGACAATAATCTTCCGGTTATTATTTTTTATTCATTGCTGCTTTCTACAGATCCTTTCTGGACAGGGACTTATGCGGGTTTAATTAAAGGATTATATCCGGCGGAGAATCAGAAAAAAGAATATGCTCTGGATATTATTCCGAATACAACTCTGGGAACTGTTTTTGATTCAATGCTTGCAGCAGGCCAGACAGAATTAAACGTCAAATTGGTATCACCCATTGGCCAATTGATAGATGAAAAAACAGTGCAATTTTACATCCTTTCCAGAGATCAAAAAATGTATTTATCATTTGAAACGGATAAAAAATCTTACAGACCGGGTGAAACAATAAATATTGCAGGCAAATTGGAAAACCTCGCTGATTCATATTTACCGGATGTTAAATTAACAATGAAAATAAATGAAACAGGGGAAGTTGTGTTTACCGATATTTTTTCTCTTGCAGGATTATCCTCTCATGAATTTAGGGGCTGCGCAAAAATAACTTGGTAAAAGTGATGCTGAATAGTAACAATAAAAACTACCGAACATATGTATCATCGCTGTGGCCTTATCCTTTTAAATATTAATCTTTTATTGAAAATAAACACAATTGACTTTTATGAATCATAATGTTACTATTGCGTATAGACGGATTAGCCATAACGAAAGGTAACATTATGAAGAAAGTTCAATATGAAACTGATAAGTTAATAAAAATATTTCATCAAAAGAAGATTTTAACATTTGATGTTATAGGAGAGGCTCTGGGCGCTACTGTAAAGATGACGATATTTCGTAAACTAAAGATGTTATCTTATCATTCGAGTTATTCTCATGCTGGAAAATATTACACACTTGATGAGATAGCCATGTATGATAAAAATGGATTATGGAGTTTTAACAGAATTCATTTTTCTGTAAACGGCTCCCTTTTAAATACGATCATATATCTGGTAAATAATTCAGAGAATGGTTATTTTTCATCAGAGCTTAAAAAAATTTTAAATGTGCGGGTGCAGGAAGCATTATTTAAATTATATTCAAATCAAAAAATATATCGTGACCAGATTGGAGGGGAATATCTTTATTTATCTGTTGACAGGTGGGAGCAACAACTTGAAAGCCGCAAACATTTAATTGAGGCAGAAGTAGAAAACAAAGAGTTATCTTTTATATCCGGATATGATTCAGCAGAAGTGCGAAAAGTTCTAAAATTATTTTTATCAACTCTTAACGAAAAGCAAAGGCGTCTTTATGTAGGATTTGAGTCTATGAAACTTGGGCGAGGTGGTGACAGTATTATGTCAAGGGTTGCCCAGTGGACGTGAAGAGCTATTGTCCCACGATATTACAACAAATAGGATTCGGCAAGAAGGTGGAGGTCGCCATGTATTAAAAAAAAACTGAAGTATTAAAAAAGATAGAGGAGTTAATAGGCAATGATACTGCTGGTAATCCTATGGGTTCATTAAAGTGGTTGAGAAAAAGTACCTATACTATCAGCAAAAAACTTAATGCTCATGGTATAACAGTAAGCCCAAAAACAACAGGCAAATATCTTAAAGATATGCATTATTCTCTGAAATCAAACAGGAAGACCATAGCTGAAACACAGCATCCGGACAGGAACCAACAGTTTGAAATCATCGCAGAGATGAGAAAAAAGTTCGCAAATAAAGGGCAACCAATTATTAGTGTTGACAGCAAAAAAAAAGAACTGATAGGTAATTTTAAAAATCCCGGAAGAACATGGAAAAGGAAGGCAGAAGAGGTTTTTGCACATGACTTCCGATCAGCAGCTATTGGCATTGCCAATCCATATGGAATATATGATACGATTACAAATAATGGAACAATTGTTGTGGGTACATCATACGATACACCTGAGTTTGCTGTAGAATCAATTGAATTATGGTTAAATTCATATGGCTACAATCAATATCCTGATATGAAAAATTTACTTATCCTTTGTGATGCTGGTGGAAGTAACAGCTATCGAGCTCGATTATGGAAATATGCTCTCTACAATAAAATATGCCGTCCTTACGGGCTAACAATAACTGTCTGTCATTATCCTTCCGGTGCTTCCAAATGGAACCCTACTGATCATCGTCTTTTTAGCTTTATAAGTATGAATTGGGCAGGAGTACCGCTACGCTCTTTTGATATTATGTTAAATTACATCCGTACAACAACAACTCAATATGGGCTAAAAGTTGATGCTATATTGAATAAAAAAATATATGATAAAGGCATTAAAATAAATGATGTCCAGATGAATGAAATCAAACTTAAACACCATGCTTCCTTGCCCGAATGGAATTATACTATAACTCATTGAATGCATAGTTGATTTACCAAGTTATTTTTGCGCAAGCCCTTACCGTATATGTTGTATTCGGCTCTAAATCATTTAACGGAGTAAACACAGCCGCACCATTATTATATGTTATTGTCCCTTCTATTTGGGCAGGCGCAAGACCTGCCCCTACATTGATTTGAATTGTATTTGCATTTACACTCGTACTATCCATTTCCTCTGAAAACGCCGCTGTTATTGTTGTTTCAAATTGTATATCCATCGCCCCATTTTCAGGATAGGTATATGTAACAAACGGCCGTGTTGTGTCCGGAATAATTTCTTGTTTCTTATCACTCCATAAAACTTCATATCCTGCCAAAACATTTGATAATTCAAGATGTATTTTTTGTATCTCTTCCGAATTTTGAGTTTTCTTTTCAATTTGATTTAATATTGAAATACATTTTAATAATTTATTTATGTTTTTATTTATTTGTTCTGCAGTATCTTTACTGCTGTTTTTTATTTTTATAAGCCGTGTTACTATTCTTTTCTTTAATTTTTCATATTTGTTATTTTCAGCAGGTGCGGAATATTTTGTGTTTTCATTCAAAAGGCTTGTAATTATTTTATCTATTTTTTCATTTATGGTTTCTTTAACTTCGAGATTAAGAATTGTTGTGTTATAACTTCGCCATTTATCCCTGCTTTTAAATAATGTTGTTGTTTTTGTTTCATATATGCCTTTTACATCAGGCATTTTAAATACATTTTTTAATAGTTTAGTATCAGTGCTGTCATTGATATTTTCATGCCATTGAATATTTCCACTCCCTGCGATATTCCCGTTTGTTTCTTTTAATTCAAGCGTATTATCATAATCCTCCCACACAATTAATTCACATGCCCTGTTTGCTTTAATTTCAGTATTTACAGGCACACTTGCAAACGGCTCAAAATTAAATTCATCCGGAGCAGCGGTTTCGAGAGCTGCAAGCATTAATTCCATCTCCTGACTCCTGACTTCTGACTCTTGACTTGTTTCATTTGACTCTTGACTGTTATTAAATGTAAACAGTACAGCCTGTCCTTTCCCGAAACTATTTGTAACAACAGCCGGCCATTCAATTATTTTATCTTCAATTACCTTGTATTCATCTTCCTCATATTTTTCCTTTTCATCATTTTCATCATCATCCCCATCATCTTCATCTTCTCCTTTTGATTCTTTTAGACTCTGACTCCTTGACTCTCTGTAACTCCGGGCATTTACACTGCTCCTTACAACTGCCCTGACTTTAGCTGTTAGCGGCTGCACTTTAAATATACCGCTGTTAATATTCATTTCCATTGCTTCATGCCAGGTTGTATCGGTTATATTAAACTGCCAATCTTTTGCGCTGCTGTAACCAACGGGTTTTACTCCGAAAAGATCGCGGTACGGATACGGGAAGAATAAACCCGGTTTTGTTTTTATAAATACAACGCCGTCACCTCTGTATACAGCTTCGCTTAATTCAAATATTATTTTTCCCCAATGTTCCGAACATTTTCCTTCATATTTATTGCACAGATCAGTATTCTGGTTTTCATTTATTATATATATGTTATATTCCCTGCTCCGCAATTTCTCCCTGAATTCTTCAGCGCAGCTTGTAAT
Organism: Candidatus Desantisiibacteriota bacterium; assembly: GCA_016209155.1. Classification (GTDB taxonomy): domain Bacteria; phylum JACRDZ01; class JACRDZ01; order JACRDZ01; family JACRDZ01; genus JACQWU01. Next base: position 4,064 of record JACQWU010000107.1, read on the forward strand.
GTAATGTTTTGCTCCCGCAACAAGCTCAATCCTATATTCAAATTTCCCTTCTCCGTCAGTATAGACTATTCCCACTTCTTCGGAATTCCGGTAGATTTTTACTTTTGTATACGGATCAGCAGTCCCGCTTATATCAATATATTTTTGGTTTATTAAGCTTTGAAGGGATTCAATTAAAGGTGTTTTTGGTAGATACATTTCTTTTTTATATTCATTGTTTTCTTCATTATATTCCCTTATGACATTATCAGGATCAACAAAGATTTGTATAGCTGATGGTTTATAGCTTATGGCTGATGGCTTGAAATTGATAATCGCTTCTTCATTTGCACCTGCTTCAGTTAGTTCAGGGA
>JACQWU010000159.1 GCA_016209155.1 Candidatus Desantisiibacteriota bacterium
CAGGCATTAATTGCAGTATTAGCTAAAATAAATCCAGAAAAATTAAATTATTTTGTTACTTAATGAAATTTGATTTAGTATTGCCCTTAATGGGTTAGCTGGAATTCAGTTTATTAAAACCATATCGCTGATAAAAAATTTCGGGGATGACAAACGTTTTTGACTGGAATTTTTGATTTTATTAAAAATTAATTTGACCCAGTCTGAGAGACCGCAGGGTATCTTCTGTCTCTGATAGGAATTCTTTATTATTTATTTTTGGGGTTGTCCAAAAAGGTGTCATTCCGCACTCGATGCAGAATCCAGATTTTAGAGCAATGGCTTAAATGCTGGATTCCCGCCTTCGCGGGAATAACAAGAAAGTAGTTCTCGCACTTTTTGGACAGCCTCATCCAGATAAAAATCTTGACAATAATAAATAAAAGTATTACAATGTATACATGATTAGCTATGAAGATGAAGTATTGCGAAATTTAAAGAAAGGGAAAATTCCTAAAGAGGTTTTTCAATTATTTCATCACGCGTTTATTGCTTTAGAAATAACAAAAAACCTTAGCCTATTTGACATAAAACGTTTAAAATCAAATCAAACGCGGACTTATTATAGAATGAGAAAAAATAAGTTCAGGGCAATATTTTATATTGAAAATGAGGATTATTTTATTATCAAAATAGCAAAACGAGAGGAGGTTTATAAACAATGGCTGTAATATCTGTAAGATTTAATGCATATGAAGAAAAAGTTTTAAAAAGATTAGAAAACTATTACGACGAAGACCGTTCAAAATTGTTAAAAAAATCTTTATTGGAAATGTACGAAAATTTGGTGGACAGGAAAGAGATTGAAAAATTTGAAATAAAAGAAAAAAATAAGAAAGTACATTTTTATTCTGCTGAAGAAATACTAAAGAATATCAAATAAATTTGATTTTATGACTCTCCGACATCTCAACTAATTATTTAATTTAATAATTTCTTCATTACACTTTTTTTATTATCAGTATTTATTATGTTTTCCTTCGCATTGAAATTGCAAATAAAAAATAAAAATGGGCAGGCATGGGAACCTGCCCCTGCAAAAAATTTGCCTTCAAATTGTGGAACAATGCAGAACCATACCTGATTTAGAAATCTGCTATAATTGAAACAAAAAAAATTTAATCCTATAAGATTTTGCATTCAACAGGGAAGGGATAGAAATGGAAAAAGTCTTGACAACTCTATTTTTATATGATTAAATTAAAACATTCAATTTCGAAAGGAAAGGAGAATAAACAAGTAAATCTACTATCAATTAAAAAGCAGGGTGTAAATACTCAAATTAGGGAGGGAAAAGTATGATACAAATGAAACTATCTCACAAAATCTGCAAGATTATTATAGTAATTTCAGTGTTATTTTACAGCAGTCAGGCTGCCTTCTCAGCTCCGGTATTTTGGACTGATTGGATAAGCACTACCCCCAGTAACTACCCGTCGTTTATAGGCAATGGAATCATCACTACTAACACTTCAACCGTAAATGTGACATATACGAATCCGCAAGGTATCGCGTTTTTCCAAGCCGGCGGCGGCACTAACTATTGGGGTAATTCAGATGTTAATTCTCCATACACCAGTTCATTGGTTGATAACAGACCGACAGGCACTGACATTATCGGGCTTCAGAATGCGGGAAATCAGACTCTGCAATTTTCTGAAGCAATAGCAAATCCGGTTTTTTCATATGTAAGTCTAAATGGCAACGGCTATGCCTTTGATCAGGATTTTGATATTTTGAGTTATGGGGGACTTAATGGCAGGGACCAAGGATATTGGGGAGCAGGAACGTCATACAAAAATATTGTTGACCTCGGAGGCGGCAATTTCGAGTACCAACTCTTAGGTACAGGGGAACCTCACGGGACAATTAGATTTACAGGCGAGTTTGACACGGTAAACTGGAGAAGCCTTTCTTATGAATATTGGAATGGTTTCACAGTAGGTATTCAGGGAACTGCTATAGAGGTTAACGGGCCTGTTCCAGAACCATCAACATTTATTATTCTAGGCTGCGGTTTGATGGCTCTTGGTGTGATAAGGAAGAAGAATATAAATAGAATATAAAAAAGAATATATTAGCAAATCACTAAAGCCCCAAGTGCGCAGGCATTGGGGCTTTTACATCTATTCAATCAGTAGCTTCACCAATTCATCCCTGCTTTAGAAAGGCTTACGCATTAATAGCACATTCAGATAGGCGACCTAAAGGGTCTTGCTACATTTAAAAACATATGAAAAATTTTACAAATACGGGGATGCACTCATCCAGATAAATAATTCCTAATTTTTTTGCATTCTTTTAGAGATGAAGTGGTGATTTCAAATTCCGCTATTTTGGGATTTGTGTCCACAATTTTGCTATTCGGGAGGATAGATCAAACGGTGAGCCCGGGAATAGCACATATATTCCAAACAAAATTATTAGTATTCCTCCGGTTATTATTGATATTAACATGTGCCTGTCGCATTCTTTATACCATTTTTCCGGACCTGCTATTAATTTTTCGATATCCTGTTTTTGAAAAAATGCGATGAAAATTATTGGCAGAAAGTATCCCGCGGCAAGAAGAGAACTCGCAAGAAGCACTGCGATATAAAGCGGTTTATTTGCATCAAGAGCTCCCACTCCAAGGGTCCATTTACTGATGAAACCGCACAATGGCGGTGTTCCTATCATTCCGAGTGCTGCAATAGTGAATACTATCATAGTGATCGGGACACGTTTTGCCACACCCTTCATATCGCTGATATTTTTTATCCCTGTTTCTTTTATTATTACACCTGCACAAAGGAAGAGAGTTCCTTTCATTAATGCATGATTTGCAATATGAACCAGTCCGCCGGTAATACCGTTTTCATTAGCAAGCAAAAGTCCAAACACTATATATGAAAGCTGGCCTATCGTGGAATATGCCAGCCGTCTTTTCAAATTATTCTGGTTAAGCGCTATTACTGACGCGGCGATTATTGTATAAAAAACTACCGGTAAAAGGAACATTGAAAATTTTGACCAGATCAATATCTGATGACCTATTATATTATAAAATATGCGCGCCATACCGAATATTCCGACATTGACCAGAACTCCCGACAATATGGCGCTTGCAGGACTTGGCGCCGCGGGATGAGCATCCGCCACCCATCCATGAAGAGGCATAAGGCTTGCTTTCACCACAAAACCAAGTATAGTAAAAATCATCAAAAGATAAAAATCAAACATATCCCATATCCCATTTATACCTGCTCCTCTTATATCTGTACTGCCTGTAACACGATAAGCCATGAATATACTAAAAAGTACAAAAGCATCACCGGTTAAAGTATAGTATAAATATTTACGGCTTGCTTTTCTGGCTTCATCAGTTTCTTCATGAATAATAAGAGGATATCCGCATAAGGTTACAAGCTCATAAAAAATAAATAGTGTAAATAGATTTCCTGAAAAAGCTATCCCCAGTGTAAAATAAAGGCATAATACAAAAAAACAATAAAAACGGCATAAATTTTTTTCATCTTTCATATAACCTATTGAATAGATTGAAACTATAAACCATATTAATGTTGTGACCAATCCAAAATATAATCCAAACAAATCTATTCTGAAATAAAATTTTATATCAGGAATAAATTGTAAAAGCGAATTTTCAAATATGTAACCTTTGAGTGAAAACGGAAGCATAAGAAGCAGCGCCCCAAACATACTGCCTGAAGAAAGCGCAGGCATCCAGGCTTGTATTCGGGCATGCTTTTCGGGCAAAAAGTATATGGTAAAGAAAAAAATAGGGGCAAGCATAACCGATGCCGCAAAAAATATGCATACAAAATTTAACATATTTACCTCCCATAATATTAATTATTTTAAAAAATTCAATGCCGCAGTTTTAGCAAGTGATAACGGGAATCCCGGTAAATTAGGGAACATTCCCAGAACAATAGTATAAAAAGCCGTCACAGTGCATGGGAATACAATTGTCCAATGCGGTTCAGAAAATTTCACAAGCTTATCAGCGGGTACTTTTTTAAAAAATGCCTTATATATTACAGGTAAATAATACATAGCATTTAGCAGGCTGTTAAGTAAAATGATAAATGCAAAAAATGGTTTATCTGCTTCAACAGCCGCTATCCCTATATACCACTTACTTATAAAGCCTACAAAAGGAGGAAATCCGATCATCCCGAGTGCCGCAATCGTAAAACATGTCATGGTTACAGGCTGTGTCCACCCAATTCCTTCCATATCGCTTATATATCTTTTCCCTGTTTTTTTGTATATTGAGCCGGCACAAAAAAACAACGTAATCTTCATTACAGCCTGATTTGCAAGGTGCAGGATACCACCTGTTACCCCGGACAATGTCAACATGCTTGCACCAAGTGTAATATATGCAAGTTCACTGATCGTTGAATATGCCAGCCGTCTTTTTAAATTATCCTGATAAAGCGCCATTACTGAAGCGGCAATTATGCTGAAGGATACAAAATATGACAATGCACCTGTTAGATTAAGGTCCTTAACAGTAGCATATCCGAATATATTAAATATTACTCTTATAATACCAAACGCTCCCGCTTTTACTACAGCAACCGCATGTAAAAGTGCAGTTACAGGTGTCGGCGCTATCATTGCATCCGGAAGCCAGCCATGAAGAGGCATAAGCACTGCTTTTATACCAAAACCGAATAAATATGCCAGAAATAGAGAATAAAGCACTGATCTATTTGTAACACTGCCCAGTATGCCGTTATGGGAAAGATCAGCCATCCCGGCAATATTATAAGTCATTAAAATTGCATATAAAAGAAAAGCACTGCCTGAAAGTGTATATATTAAATATTTTCTTCCAAGTTTTGAGGTGAGAGATGTTTCATCATGTATTAATAACGGATAAGTACAAATTGTAAGCATTTCATAGAAAAGGAAAAGAGTAAACATGTTTCCCGCAAAAGCAACTCCCATTGTGGCACAAATGCACAGCGCAAAAAATCCGAAAAACCGCGTAAGGTTTTTATCATCTGCCATATAACCAATCGCATATATTGTTGAGATTAACCATAGCATGGAAGATATCAGTCCAAAAAAAGCGCTTAGAGCATCAAGCCGGAACATAAGTGTAATACCCGGAGCAAGTTCAAACATTACACTTTTAAAAATAGTGCCTTCTAAAATTGACGGAACCATCGTTGCTATTATAGTAAATTTTATTGTTGCAGCAAGCAGGCTCCATAGATTCCTTAAATTTTCAGACAGATTGCCGGTTAAAAAAATCAATATCGCAAAAAAGAAAGATATGAATACTGCAATTATCGGCCGTAATGACATCACTTCCATATAAAATTCCTTTCAGATACTATAATATTCCTTGACTTTCAGGTATTTAAGCTGAAGACTGAAGGATATTAGTTAATCACGTAATGCATTATGTTATTCCACAAGGTTTGTACCTAAAAGCCTTCCACCTTCAGCCTATCCACCTAATTCATCATTAACACTACAGCGGGTTTTATCCAGAGTAAAGGGATATTTACCGCAAGTCCCAATACAACACATAATACAGCCAGAACCCAGACAGAATAAAGCATACTTTTTGGTAAAGTTTCAAAATTTAATTTTACTTCTTTAGGCATGGACCTGAAATAAATCAGATTAAATATTTTTATGTAATATATAGCGCTTAATATACTTCCTATTAAAATAATTATTGCAAAAAAAGATTTTTTTGCCTGCATTGCGCCAAGACAGAGATACCATTTGCTCATGAATCCGGAAGTCGGAGGGAATCCTATAATAGAAATACCCGCTATCATAAAAGCCGAAACTATTGCCGGCATTTTTTTACCTATTCCCTGAAGTTTTTTTTTTTTTTTCGTACCTGTCTGCCATATTATACCGCCAACGCAGAGAAAAAGAGCGGCTTTCATAATTGCATGATTAATAATATGGAGGAGCGACCCTATCATCCCGTAATATGAACCGAGGCCGATTCCCATTGTTATATATCCCATCTGGCTGATACTGGAATAAGCCAGTATTGTTTTAATATTGTCCTGTAGAAGCGCACCGACAGCCCCTGTTATTATAGCAAATGCCGACAGCCATAATAATATATTATTTATGGAAAAATTCATTGCGATATTTCTAAATCCGTAAACGGAATAAATTACTCTGATAATTCCAAATATTCCCATTTCCACAACAAGTCCGGAAAGAATTGCACTAACTGATGAAGGGGCATATGTATGAGCATCGGGAAGCCATGTATGCAGAGGAAAAAGAGCGCCTTTAATGCTGAACCCTATAATTAAAAGCACGAGACCGACTGCGGGGATAACATTACCGTCCCAGTTTCTAAAATGCACGGTAAGCTGTCTCATATTAAGAGTGCCGAATGAGGCATACAAAAAGGCTATCCCGTGAAGAAAAAAAACTGAAGCAATAGCTCCCATATAAAAATATTTAACCCCTGCAACAACTGATTTTTTATCTCCTCCGGATACTACCAGAGTGTAACATGACAGAGAAAATGCAGATAAAAACATAAACATGCTGAAAAGATCTCCGGCTAAAACAAAACCTTCCATCGCTCCCATATTAATAAGCAGAAGAGGATAATAGAGTATTGATCTTCCTTTATCAGGGATAGCATGCGGAACATATTTTAATGAATAGACAAATACAACCAGGCATAAAAAGGGAATTAAAACTATGATAGGTGCATTAAGAAAATCTAATATAAATTCTATTTCCCATCCATTATTTTTCCAGTCTCCGGGAACATAAGTAACTCTGCCGTTTGAAAGTACATATAAAGCCATAATTACTGACATTGAAAGAGTTATAAATACTGAGACCAGAGATATTTCTTTATAATATTTATCCAGCCAATAACCGCATGCAAATGCTGCCATAGCTGATCCGATAGGAAGAAGAATAATCAAAATAGTAAAATGAGGGACAAGATTATTAATATGCAAAAAATCTCCTTATTGTATTGTAATATTAGTTCGCTTCATTATCATCATCATGCTTGCACATCATATTTCTTAGCCTGCGCGCATCAATTGTTTTATGATGTTTAAATATTTTAACAACTAATCCCAGCCCAAAGGTAGTAATCCCCAGAGTAATCATTATTCCCATTGTTACCATAAACTGAGGGAATGGATTTACAAAAATATCCGTTCCACTGCCTGACGTATAAATGGGTGCTCTATTTCCCTGCGCCGCGCCTATGGCAATTAAAAAAAGAAATACTCCTGTTTCCATAATATTTATTCCGATAATCTTTTTTATAAGATTATGTCTCTCCACTACTATATAGAAACCAATTATTATTAGTATTACTGACCCAATATAATAAAAATTTATCGGAGGTGTTAAAATTTTCACTTTTCGACCCCTTCCATAATATAAAAAAGTGAAGAAATAACCATGCTTACTATTACTGCAATATTAAACACAAATAACTTTCGGAGGTAATATCTAATGATATCCGCTTCCAATTTGCCGAAAATTTCCGGGAAATAATATGAAAAAAAATTACGCCCCAATATAAATCCGATACTTCCATGTAAAGTAATTAATATAAATGAGACAGATATGATATAAATAAGCGTGGTAAACGGCAATTTTTTTTCAATTATATCCCCGCCAAATGCAAATCCCAGAGTAATTATGGAGGCTCCCAGCATAAGTCCTCCCTGAAAACCTCCTCCCGGGTATAAATCTGATCTGTAAAAAATATAAAAGCTGAAAAGAAAACATAATGGAATTATAAATAATGCTATTGTTTTTAAAACAGTGTTATCCAGCAAAAGTTCTGTTTTTACAACATTTTCAATATTGCTTCGAAGCAGAGAAGACACAGAAATAACTGAAGTTAAAAGTATAATGATTATCACCAATGTATCAAGACTGCGATATTCAATTAAAATTGCTTCTACCAGATTTTTAATTCCTGTTTCTGATACTCGATCATTAAGATATGATGAGGTATGGAATATATAAGTGGAACTGTTCATATCATCCTCTTCGCTTATTTTGGATACAGTATAATATAAAACAGTACCTATAAATATTAGAAATAGAAGTGTGAAATATTTTCTCATAGTATTCTTTCTCTGGATTCTTCCTTCTTATCACTTTCATTATATAGTCTTTTCAAATGATTAAAACGTTCATCAGGTATTATCTCTTCCTCTTCATATCGTTCTGTTTTTCTTATAGCAACAATGAATATTATTGAAGTTATACCTACTCCTACAACTGCTTCAATAAGAGCCAGGTCAGGAGCTCCAAGTTCCTGCCATATAATTACCGAGAAAAAACTATATGCGGAAAATATCATTGTACAATATAATAAATCCCTGGAAAATAATATAATAAGTGCGATAGTGACCAAAAAAGATATTAGAATTAAATCAAGAAAATACATAGTAACTCCCTTAATTTTTCAACTGTCTGATTCCTTATATTGTGAATTCTGTTCGTCCACATAAACTATATTTTCCTCTTTTTTCCATGGTTTCATTCCAGTGCGCATGGCGGTACGTGATATAATATGTCCTATTGTTGGGCTATAGAAAAAAATAAGCATAGCAATTAAAATAAGCTTCAGTGAGATAAAAAAATCATGTTCATAAATTGCCATAGCTAAAAGAATTGCTCCTGCCCCAAGCGTATCACATTTTGTGGTTGCATGTATTCTGCAGTATATATCAGGGAACCGCAATAAGCCCACTGTACCAACAATAAAAAACAGGATACCGACTAAAATAAGCGGAACAACAATAGAATTGGCAAATACTGATATCATTTTATTTTCCTTCCAGTTGAATAAATTTGGATATAGCAACTGTAATAATAAAGTTCAGCAGTCCGTAAATAAATGCTATATCTATATAATACCTCTGCCCGTGATAATATGCTATTAACACTAAAACGATTAAAGTTTTAGTTCCTATAATATTGATTGCCACCATTCGATCTAAAATTGAAGGTCCAATAATAAGACGTATAAAACACAAAACTGCATTTAAAAGCAAAATCATAGCGGATATCAGAAAAAAAATATTCATTTTAATACCCCCCATCATTAAGCTGTAAATCCATGTAAATCATTGTTAATACTATATATCTTAAATTCAAATATCAAAATTCAGATATCAAAATCACATATTAAAACACCTCTATTTTTATACCCCTTTGTGCAGCTAGTCGGGATGGATATCAAATATTTCCATGATTTTTTTATCCAACTGTCTTTGCGAAAGTGATTCAATATGTTCCTCAGCCAGGAAATGGACATATATATATTCTCCTTCATAATCCAGAGTTAATGTTCCGGGGGTAAGGGTAATAGTATTTACAAATAAAGTAAAAAGAAAACTGTTATTTTTAAAAGGTACTTTGATTTTAACAATAGAAGGTTTTATCGGCAGCCGGGGATCAAGAACACGTTCTGCAACATCTATATTAGCTGAAACTATTTCTATTAAAGATAAAAAGCCATATTTGAAAAATTTTTTCAATTTGTTAAAATTTAAATCTGCCAGAATAACGCTTTCATCTTTATCGTGATCTTTAAAAAAATAAACGGAAAAATAAATAACTAATAATACTACAAAAAGTCCTACAAGAAGAGAGACAGGATTAAAAGAGGCCATTAAAATAAACCATAATAACCATAAAAATAATATTAAGATTATGATTTTTCGAAGCATAAATAACCTTTTTAATATTAGAAATCAGTTATATGTTTACCTTAAAAGTACCACATAAAAACATATACTGTCAAGGAATGCTTTAATAAAATATAGAAATAAATGGTAATCAATTAATGATAATGATAAAATACAAAGAGAGTACAGATAAATAAAAAAATAAAGAGGTTGCCATATTGTAAAAATGCAGCATAATAAAATATATTTACAAAATATTTTTATATTATTATTAATTATGTTTTCATCTGCATGTACTTCAAATCCATCCAATGAAAAATTAGAACCGGCTTTTTCTTCTATTTCAAAATACTTTTTTTCTAAAAAATGTACATTTTATACCTGCCATTCAGATGTATTTTCCAAAAAATCCGGGCATTTAGACCTCTCACCTCAAAATGCCTACAAAGATCTCGTTAACAAAAAAAGCAGGCTTTACCCTGAACGGTTTAGAGTTAAACCCGGAGAACCTGAAAATAGTGTATTAATGCATCGTCTGGAAGGATCTCTTATTTGCGGTCCTACAGTCGAAAGGTCAAAAATAAATAAAAAAGAAATTGATATTGTTCGTCAGTGGATAAAAGAAGGTGCGAAAAACAATTAAATCGTTTTCAACTGTTTCTCCGCATCAATTACTCCTCTATTAATTAGTTTAATTGCGCGTTCGGCTTTAGTTTGTAAATCCGGGGATATTACGCTTGATTGAATTTCTTTTAATATTTGCATGGTCATTCTGAAATATCTTACTATTTCCCCCTCATCTTCCTCGGTATGTTTCATAATTTTTTCAAATTCTTCACCTTTCATCCATGCTTCGATGAGTGGACTTAATTTAAAATATACTTCTTTGCATATAGGATTTATATTAAGTCTTCTTTCCATATTTCTTATCTTCTCGTTTTCCCTTATAACCATTCTTGCAATCCATTTATAATGTTTCGGGATCATTTTTTCAGTCTCTTTGAACATTTTATTTTTTCGCGGTTCATAAACAAAACTTAAAACCAATATACTTAGATCATACTCATTCATATGCTCAAAATAATTCCTGTCAAACAATTCAGCCAGAGGTAATTCATAACCATACATCTGCGAAGCAAATATTCCTTTTGGAGTCAGGATACCATCTTTTATGTGCTGAAGCAGTTTAAGCAGTCCAATTTTATTTTTCATCTGCTTAATCAATATCGCTCTATCTTTTTTATCTGATTGAAAATAATGGAACGAATGTGAATATATCTCATATAATTTTTCCCCCAGATCATCATAAAGATGCAGAAGTGTGGCATATGAAGTATTTAATTGACTGTTTATTCTTTCATTCTGACCATTAATAATCCTGTTTATCTGATCCCATTTTATTATCTTAGGATTTACTCTGCACCATATAAATCCTTCAGTATCTATCCCTCTACGTCCTGCTCTTCCCGCCATCTGATACAGATCCCGGGTTTTAAGAGGGCGCCACATCCTGCCATAGTTTTTACACAATTCATCAAATATTACACTGCGCGCAGGCATATTAATTCCCATAGCAAATGTCTCTGTGGTAAAAATAACTTTTAATAATCCGCTCGTGAAAAGTCTTTCTATAACTTCCTTCAGAGTCGGCAGCATTCCGGCATGATGGTATGCAATACCGCGTCTTACAAAAGGATACATATAAGCAGAACTCGATTCCTGTACTAAATCAAATTTATGGCAAAGTGAATCATAAGCCTGTATGATCTGTTCCTCTTCTTTTTTATTTAAAAAATTATATACCGATATCATTCCTGCCATTTCTTCGCAATGCCTTCGATTAAAACTGAAATAAATGCATGGTAATTTATTATTTTCTTTAATATATTCTATTAAATAGGCAACGTCGTGAGTCTTACTAAAAGCAGAATGTGTTTTTTTTGAATATAATTTTTTTGGGGGGAATATGTTTTTTTTTAAATTTTCAAGATTATCAGTAATACTTCTCTGATGATTATAATAAAAATGCAAAGGAACAGGCCTGTTATTTTCTTTTACAACTTTTAATTCTATCCTATGAATACTATTTATCCACATCGCCAGTTCATCAATATTGGGGATAGTCGCGCTTAGAGCCAGTATTCTTATATGAGGCGGCAGGAAAATAATAGATTCTTCCCATACAGTACCTCTTTCTATGTCATCAAGATAATGTATTTCATCAAAAATTATCCATTTATATTCTTTGAGCATATCAGGTTCTTCAAGAAGCTTATTTCTGAAAATTTCGGTTGTCATTATAAGCACAGAAGCATGAGAATTTATACTCACATCACCTGTTATAATACCTATTTCTTCTTTATATTGTACCTGAAAATCCCGAAATTTCTGGTTACTCAAAGCTTTTATAGGCGCAGTGTAAATAGCCTTCTCATTCTGATTAAGGCATCTGGATATTATATATTCAGCGATTACTGTTTTCCCTGCGCCTGTCGGTGCAGAAACAATAACAGAATATCCCTGATCAATATAATTTATTGCTTCCTTTTGAAATTGATCATATTCCATATTGGCTTCCTAATTTAATATTTCTATTATACTACAAAATCTGAAATAAATCTTATATCCGGCAGGTCGCGATATTGTTCATTATAGTCCATTCCATACCCAACAACAAATTTGTCTTCAATGGTAAAACCAATATAATTAACATTGATTTCTGCTATACGTCGTGACGGTTTATCAAGTAAAACGCAAATTTTCAAATCGATTGGGGAATGAAGAAGTAAAGTATCTCTAATATGTTCAAGAGTTAAACCTGTATCTATTATATCTTCAACAATAAGTACTCTTTTATTCTTAAGAGGCGGTATCATTTTTAAATCTATTTCAACTTTTCCATTTGACTGTGCCAGTTTCCCATAACTTGAAGCCTTAATAAAACTGCAAGATGCAGGTACCTTAAGCTTCTTTACCAGATCAGTCATGAAAATCCTTGAACCATTAAGAACTCCTACTATATACACTCCATCTGGATAATCTTTCGAAATCCGGCAGGCTAACTCATTGACTCTTTTTTGAATTTCATTTTCTGAAATTAAAATAGAAGGCAGCATATCTGTTAAAAATCACTTTCTAAAATGAAGAACCTTTCGGCAGAATATTAATGCCCGCATACATCTCTTATCATATTAAGAAGTTTATCAATATCTATGGGTTTGTGCATGACTTTATATTCAAGTTTTTTTAATCCATCTTTAATGGCAATATCATTTGCAAAAGCTGTTATCATAACAAAATTTAAGTCGGGATCAATATCTTTTAAAATTTTTAAAGTATCAACTCCGTTTATTCCCGGCATTTTAACATCTATTATAACCATATTATACTTATTATTCTTAACAGCATCAATTGCTTTATATCCGTCATAAACCGTATATACTTCGTAACCCTTAAACTTTATAATATCAGAAAGATTTTCACATAATTCTTCATTATCATCTACAATTAATATTTTATGTTTTTGTTCTGAAATAGGAAACTTTGATAAACATGGAGACTGTTCTTTTTTATCGCCATCTGTATGTATATTGTTTCTGCTCTTTTCATGATTTTCATTATTTTCGCTAAACCATAAATTTAATGAGGAATATAAATTTTTATTTTTGCTTCTGTATTTTAAATTATGTCTTCTTTTTTCATTTTTTTTTATAAATTCTATATTTTTAATTATTTGTCCCAAGCTTTTGTCTCCTTCACTTATTATTATAGTTTTACAATATACAGCATATTTTAACATTAAATATTATAATAGCACATTTGAGCTGCAAAAACAAGGAATATTGGAATCTGCGTCATGTGTAACTTCAGAACTCCTGACCCATATTTTTAGTAAAATGTGAAAGTGCAATAAAGACGGGCAATCCCAATCAAATTGTATAAAAAAGAGCTTTACATGTTGGATTTTGATATGATACCTTATTTACAATAAGAAAGGAGATATCAA
>JACQWU010000160.1 GCA_016209155.1 Candidatus Desantisiibacteriota bacterium
ACTAAATCCGACAATGTATCAATTCTTATGGGGCTTGGAAATGGAAGTTTTAATGCTTCATCTATTCATAATACAGGTAATTCACCTCAGTTTGCTTTTTCAGGAGACTTTAATGGAGATAATAAATTAGATCTGGCTATTGCAAATTCTGCATCCAATAATATTTCAATTTTTATTAGTAATGGAGATGGCACTTTTGAACCATCAAAAACTTACGGAGGGATAGGACTTACTCCATATTTTATTACAATGGGAGACTTTGATGGAGATAATAAATTAGACTTAGCAGTAGCAAATAAAGGTTCCAATGATATTTCAATTTATCCCGGAAATGGAGACGGCACTTTTGGAATTGAGACAACTTTTGATGCAGGGAATAGCCCTGTTTCCTTAGTCACAGGTGATTTTAATAAAGATGATAAACCAGATTTAGCAGTAGTAAATTCAGGTTCTAATACAATTTCTATACTCATCGGAAATGGTGATGGGACTTTTCAAACACAAGTTAATTATGGTGTTGGATATAGTCCTTCCAGTATAGCTACCAATGATTTCAACAGAGACTATAAAATAGATTTAGCTATAGCAAATTCAGGTTCTAATACTGTTTCTATACTTATAGGAAATGGCGATGGATTTTTTCAAAAACAGATTACTTATAGTGTAGGGAATAATCCTTCCGGTATAATTTCAGGGGATTTTAACAAGGATAATAAACCTGACCTGGCAATAACAAATTCCGGATCCGATACTATTTCAATTCTTATTGGCAAAAGAGATGGAACTTTTCAAAAACAAATTACATACAAAACAGGAGATGCTCCATCATCAATTATTTCCGGAGATTTTAATAAAGATAATAATATGGATTTAGCAGTAACAAATTCAGGTACTGACAATATTTCAATTTTTACCGGAAATGGAGATGGAATTTTTGCATCACAAATTAATTTTAACACAGGTGATAAACCTTCTTCAATTACAGTTGGAGATTTTAATGGAGATGATAAATCTGATTTAATTATAACCAATTTTGGTTCAAATAACTTCTGGTCATTTTTTAATACTACGGAGCAGGAAACGCATTTCATTAAAATTAATAATGAAACTCTTTATGCAGAGATAGATACTACTCGCGCCTGTATAACAAGTTTAATTTATAAAAAAGGCAGTAATACTCAATTAATTGCTCCTCAATGGGGAGCATACTTAATAGATTTTGGTTCAGATCCATGGATTGGAAATAAACTTAAAAAAAATTGGACAGTTGAAAGTATTGATTCAACGCAATCCAATCAAATAAAAATATCCTTTAAACATGCGCTGGGATTTGCAAATGAAATGCTTCTCTCATGGCAGGATGATAATATAGATGTGCAATGTGATATCAATGCTCCGCAAGCAATAGAAACTTTTAATCTATTAAAACCCGGCGGCGCATGGGAAGCTGATCAAGATAAATGGGCATTTCCGGCATTAGATACTACACAAACAGGGAATTTTTCATATCCAAGAATACACACAGGAATATATCCACAGGATCATTCATGGGGAACACCAAAAGAAGGATGGCTTGCTTTATGGGATACTAATGTAGATGAAGTTTACGGATTTACATTTTCCGGCGGATTTAAGGCAAAAATATGTAATGGAGTTGGCGCTTACCAGCATTTTCTTTTTCCTCAAGGCGCTTCACATATTGCTTTCCATGTTGTTAAAACTAAACCTGCTATTGCATATGAAGCAATTAGGGATAAATCAACCGGACCATATCTTGTGCTTACGGCAAATGTAAACAGTATTTTTGCTGCTCCGGGGAATGAACTGACTTATACATTGGTTTATAGCAATACAGGGATGGGGATGCTACAGATACTATTGTTGAAAGCATACTTCCGTCTTCGCTGGAGATTGTGGAAGAGAGTATATCGAATGGATGGAGTTATAACTCTGGAACACGGAAGATAACATGGAATATAGGGACGCTGGCATCTGGAGGAGCAGAGACAGTTACATTTAAAGCAAAAGTGGCTAATACTGTCTCAACAGGGGCAAAAATTATTACAACAAGCAATATATGGTGCAAAGAAGAGACTGTTGCAACATCTGCTCAAGCTATTACTACAGTTGGGGCGCCTGTAATTACAAGTATTACGCCGGATAAAGGTGGAAATGCAGGGACGGTAACGGTAACGATTAAAGGTCAAAATCTTGATCCGAATGCGGTGGTGAAATTGGTGAAGGCAGGGGAACAGGATGTTGTTGCGAATTATGTTGCGGGGTTAAACAGCGGGACTGGTATTACTGCAACTTTTAACTTTATTTTTATAGGAAAAACACCTGGGTATATGATCTGGTGGTGAATAATCCTGGAGGTGGGGGCATTACACTTTCCAATGGGTTTACGATTGAACAAGGTGGGGAAGCAAAACTTTGGGTGGAGATTGTGGGGAAGGATACGATACGACCTGGGAGAGAACAGTCGTATAATATTTTTTACGGTAATCGTGGAAACATCAATGTAAATGACGTTATTCTTTGGATAGCAATACCAGAAAGTATAAATTTTACTGTTGATGTGCCATGCTGGCAAAATACAGATTCATCGTTAGAGGATACAATTGTTATCCGAAATAGTTATTATTATCTCTGGTTTTTTTCTAATAAATTAGATGTAAATGAAACAAAAAGTTTTAAAATTCGTTTTAATAAAATTAGTTCATTGGAACAAATAGAAATTCGGTCAGGCATTTTTGAAATATTTAAAATAAATCTTATTCAAGATACATTGTTATCTAATAAATTTGTTTCTCGGAAAATTACTTTTTTAACTAAGCCAAATTTTTTAATAGAAGGATTTTGGCAACCTAAATTACCATCAGAATCTCAACAGAATGTTAAACCTCAAGTAGGAGATATTGTATTCAAACTAAGTGATATAAAAGACCCGCTACCAGTTGGTCATATTGGAATTTGCGTGTCAAATGAACCAGATGTAGTTATTATTGATTTTGTTCTAGAAAAAGGTAAGGGTATATATAGACAGAAATCACTTAAAGATTGGTCAACAGATATAACTACAGGTATAGATATGTATAAAGGTTCAGCAAGGCCTCCTGGATTAAGTGATACTGATGCTAAAAAAGCAGCTGATGTGGCA
>JACQWU010000034.1:0-775 GCA_016209155.1 Candidatus Desantisiibacteriota bacterium
CAAGATTATTTTGCCTGCTTTTTTCTACGGCATCTATGATATTTTGAGCTGATTTATCAGCCATACGTTCAAGCCTTATCAGATCATCTTTCTTTAAAAAATAAATATCCGCATAATCATGAACAAGTCCGGTATTTACCAACTGATCAATAAGCATCTCGCCTAAATTTTCCATATTCATTGCATCACGGGAAGCAAAATGCTCCAGCCTTCTTTTAAGTTGAGACGGACATGTATAATTCTCGCATCTTATGGCAACTTCATTTGCATCCCGCGTTACTTTAGATCCGCATACCGGACATTTATCAGGCATTATGAATTCTTTTTCACTGCCGCTGCGGCGTGAAATAACCGGTTTTACAATCCTTGGAATTACATCCCCGCCTTTTTCGATTAAAACATAATCACCTATCTTTATATCTTTTTTCCTTATCTCATCTATATTATGAAGTGTTGCTCTTTTTATAACCGAACCTGCTAATTTTACCGGCTCCATAACAGCAACAGGGGTGATTACTCCTGTACGTCCCACTTGCACAATAATATCTTTAAGTTTAGTTACAGCCTGCATTGCCGGAAATTTGTAAGCTATCGCCCAGCGCGGATTCTTAGAAGTTGCCCCCATATGCTCCTGCATAATAAGAGAATTTACTTTAATTACCACTCCGTCAATATCATAATCAAGAGACGCTCTTTTTTCCTTCCAAACCTGACAATATTCAAATACTTCTTTAACATCATGGCATAATTCATAATTGGGATTGACAGGGAATCC
>JACQWU010000034.1:793-10023 GCA_016209155.1 Candidatus Desantisiibacteriota bacterium
GGATTAGCGAATAATGGTTCATTTTTTTTTTCACGTTCATTATTCATAAGCTCAAAACCGTTACGATCCAGATATACTTCACCCCGGACTTCAAAATCTGTTAATCCGCTTAAAGAATTTATTTCATTTGGAATAGATTTAATTGTTTTAAGATTTAAAGTAACATCATCGCCGGTAAAACCGTCACCCCTTGTAACACCTTTAAATAATCTCCTGTTTTTATATAAAAGAGCAATAGCAAGTCCATCAATCTTAAGCTCCGCCGCATATTCTATCTTTTCTCCTTCAGCCATTTTTTTTATACGGGTATCAAAATCGATAAGTTCTTCATTTGAATAAGTATTTGCAAGGCTGAGCATGGGGATTTCATGTTTGAAGCTTGAAAATTCCTTTAAAGGTTTTCCTCCGATTAAAGCAGTCGGAGAGTCAGGGGTAATAAGATGAGGATACTCATTTTCCAGCTCTATTAATTCTTTATAAAGCCTGTCATACTCGGTATCGGAAATTTCAGGGTCATTATCTTCATAATATTTTTGATTATGATAATTTATTGATTCTCTTAGCTTTTTAATTTTTTCTTCTATCATATTTATTCCACTATGCTTCCGGATAAATGGTGCCGGGGACGGGACTTGAACCCGTACGGGGTTACCCATACGCCCCTCAAACGTACGTGTCTGCCAATTCCACCACCCCGGCTAAAAGCTAAAAAAGTTCAGTACATTATAACAAAAACATTTCTTAAGTCAAACTAAATGTTGCATAAAATCAAATAAAAAACCCGCGGCTTTTTTTATTGATGAATTTATAACTGTTTTTTGCGAATCATTTGGGTTGTAAAATGGAAGTGACTTTATTATATCACTCACATAAAAAAGAGCGGCTCCTTTTAATCCGGTATAATTTAAAGCGGAGAAAAACGCAGAGCATTCCATATCCAGTATATTAATTTCTTTTTTAATTATCAAATTATGCCTATCCTCTTCAAGTTTTAATGATGAAACAGTTGAGCATACGGCTTTAGTAATACCTATTCTTTCCCCTTCAATTAATAAATTATCAACTAATTTCTCATCCGGATATAATAAAAATTTGTTTTTGTTATCATTATTTAAAAGCATGTCAGTAAAACTTTCATTGGAATAACATTTAACCGGAATTACAATACTGCCTATGTCAAGACAGTCTTTTTTTTGCACTAAGCCGCATGAACCGAAAAGTATAATATTTTTACATAAAGTATTTTTAAGATACAATACAGTATCCCCGACAAAACCCGCTCCCACACCTGTATGAATTAATGTGAAATTTTTTCCATTACCCGCACCATACAATTTTCCTTTTATAAATTCCTCTATTTTAAAATACTCTAAAATTCTCTTCGAAAGCACAGGCAATAATATGCAGGTTTTATTTATATCTGTATCATTCATCCCAAATAAATATTTAAATCTATACATTTTACTCCCTTCATTATTAATGTGATATTATAGCATCAATTTCTGATAAGAACCGATTTTATATTATTTTTGTTTTATTATTAAATTTTTTATTTTGTAATATATCCGGATAGTAATTATAAAATTCTTGACTAATACTATAACAGATGTCTATAATTTGAGTATTAGCATGTGTTTATATATGTTCAAAACCAAAGGATAAAAAATGAAATTATGGGATATCATAATTGAAATACTGATTAAATTTGGCGGCTCCCCCGGCACAGCAGAAACGGAAGGAGATATTGTTCGTTTTCTTTTGCCATCAATATTCTGGACCGCATTATTAATAAATGCTCAAAATAGATGGAAAATACGAAAAGAAAAAAAAGAATATGTGCTGATTTTTGCTTTTAGTTTTGGTCTTTTTCGCGAATTATATATGTTTTTTAATTTTTTAATAGTAAGATTGGGAAAAGTTTCGCTGTCTTTTATGCACCTTTTTTTCCCCCCATTTGAGCATGCGCTTTTAACATTTTCTGTTATTTTACTCGCTTATGCTTTCTTAAATTTTATCTATAATTTAAACCGGTTTGCCTATTTGTATATTGTATCTGCGTTAGGCATAACCGGTCTTTTGTATATAATTACCGCTATAGACTGGCACCGTGTCAGCATACTTTATCCCGGCTTAAAATTTGGCTCCTATTGGGGAGATGCTGCTTTCCATTTATTGACAGCAACAGCCATGTTCGTACCATTATATACAACCTTTATTAAATTTAAAGAAGGAATGCTGCATAAATTACTTTTTACCGCATTCCTTTTTTTCTTTTTAGATGAAATTTTAATGCTAATAAATATCGCTTATAAAGAATACTATGCTTATATTTTTGTCCCTATCCGGCACAATCTTCATATCTGGGCAATACCAATTTTCAGTGTGGTATATCATATAGAAATAAAAGAAAAATTAAAAAGAGCAAATATAGAATTGGAAAAACAAAATGATAAACTAAAAGCTCTGGATAAAATGAAAGATGGATTAATCCGGGATGTAACTCATGAGCTGAAAACCCCTGTTGCCAAACAGAAAATGCAGATAGAATTGCTAAAAAAAATTCTTTGCCAGCAGGATTCCAATGAGGTAAATCGTAATAAAATAATTAATACAATAGAAACTTCTATCAAAAGACAGGAAAATGTAATTAATAATATCTTAAATTTATATAGACTGGAAGAAGGCGGAAGAAAATATCAGATAAAACCTGTGCGGCTTGATTCAATGCTTGAAATGGTATTAAATGATTATCAGATAATGATAAACACATACAAAATAACAATAAAAAAATCCTTGCCGATAATTACTATTAATTCTGATGAAGAAATGATTTTTCATATTTTTTCTAATTTAATTAATAATGCCATTAAATATCGTAATCAATCGGGGTCCCCTTATATAGATGTTTCTATAAAAATACAAGAAAATTGGGCTTTGATTATGATTGCTGATAATGGAATTGGACTGACAGAGGAAGAAAGTTCAAAAATATTTGAACCATTTTATCAGGCTTCTTCATCATTTGAAGGCTGTGGAGTCGGGCTCATAATTGCTAAAATAATCACAGAAGACTTAGGAGGGGAAATTCATCTGGAATCAAAAGGAAAAAATCAGGGAACAATAGCAATCGTAAAATTACCATTAAAAGGATTTAATCATGGAAAAAACAATTTTAGTAATCGAAGATGATGTGGATATCCAAAATTATTATGAAATAATTCTTTCAGATTTAAATTTAGATTGTGATATACTACGTGCATATAACGGAAAAGAGGCACTGGAAATTATTGATTCCGGGAAACATGTAAATCTAATAATTCTTGATATTGTTATGCCAATAATAGACGGTGAAAAATTTTTGCATGAATTACAGGTGATACGAAAGAATAACATTCCCGTCATAATAAGCACGGTAGATGAAGTATTTGCATCAGGTATTTCAAAAAAAGCTAAATTTGTCGGAGTTTTTAATAAACTTGATAAAATAGAAAAACTAACTGAATTAATAAAAAAAAATCTATAAACCAATCATATTTTAATGAAGAACCCTGCGGCAGACCGCAGGAGATATTTTGTCTCTCTTTGTTTGGAATTCTTTATTATTTATTTATTTTTATCTCAATGTAGAACATTGAAGAATAGTTTGATCTAAAAAAGGTCTTTTAAAATATGTACAAAAAAAATTATATTTTTTTGCTGATTTTAATATTGACTTCCTGTTCATCCCTTAACCGGACATCTGTTTATGAAAAAAATAGTATTGATAAATTGAGTATGGAATTAGCCAATAATAATGATATATCTGCACGTATTTCTATAATTAATGCTCTGGGATCATTTAACAATAAACATGCGGCAAAAATTTTAATTACTGTTTTTGAAAATAAAAATGAAAATAAAATAATACATAGAGCTGCCGCGCTTTCACTTGAGAATATGAGTAATGAGGAAATTATCGATCCGATGATTTCCGCTTTTAAAACTGACAGCGATAAGTTTGTAAGGAGATCTGCAGTCAGAATACTGGGGAAAATAGATAACAAGAAATGCATTGCCCCTTTGCTTACTGCCTTAAGCGATGAAGATGAAATGATAAGAACCATTGCAATAAACAGTCTTTTAAAAAAGAAAATAAAAGATGTATCTCCTCTTTTAAATATGCTTGAAAAGAGCAATGCAAATGCAAGGATATCTGTAATAAGACTGATTGGACAGCTTAAAATAAATAATGCGGTTAAACCTTTATTCAATATAATAAATAGCACTTATTCACGGGAAGAACTTAAGGAAATTTATATAGCGCTCGGAAATATTGGAAACAAAGAGGCAGTTGAAATATTATTAAAACAAATTAAAAATGTTAAAAATAATGATATTCATATTCGCAATCTGATTATTGAAATCCTGGGTAAGACAAAAAATAAAGATGCTGTCCCTGTATTAATTAGTTTATTAGAAAATAAAGATACAGCTTATTATGCAATTTCTGCACTTGGAGAAATTGGTGATGAACGTGCTGTTATTCCTTTGATCAAGTCATTAAATATTTTTGACTCAGGCAAATTTATTGAAGAAATATTAAAAAAATTTAATTCTATTCCGGTTGAAGCAATAATAAATTTATATAGTGAAGAAAAAAACAATAATATTAAAGTACTTATTATTGAAATTTTAAGTGAAATTAGGAATAAACAAACGCTGGATTTATTTATGCTTATAACTGCATTTGGCGATAATAACAAAAATGTGCGTAAGGCAGTTACTATAGCACTTGCCAAATCAAACAACAAACAGGTTGTTTCTCTTCTTATTTCAGCAATAAAAGATGCGGATGGAGAAACTCAAGAGGCTATAATTGACGGGCTGACAGCAATAGGTGAACCTTCGATACCCCCGCTTATGGAAGAACTTAAAAATAAAAAATCAGTTGTCCGCAAAGTAGCGGCTATTGTTCTTGCAAATTTGAATGTTAAATTTAATAACGATGAGGAAAGGGTATGGTTTTTTATTTCTGATTCCAGATATTATAAAGCTGTTAAATTCGGGAAAATAGCTGTTGATCCGCTTATTTTTGCTTATATTAATTATGAACCTTATTATATGAATGATAAAAATGAAATTATTAAAACATTGAATAAAATCAATGATGAAAATATTTCAGAACGATTAGTTGCCCTGCTTAAAGACGGTAACAAAAAAAATCGTGAAGCTGCTATCAATATAATTCGAGAAATTAATAATGATCTGGCAATTGACCCGCTTATTACTTTGCTTGAAGATTGTGAACTTTCAGCTATTAAAAGACTCGGAGAAATACGCGATAAGCGAGCGGTTAATCCTCTTATCAAATTGATAAAAAATGATTCAACAGACATTAAAATAGCATCCATTCAGGCATTAGGGGAAATAGGTGATACACAGGCAGTAGAACCTCTTATCGATGTTTTTAAAAATGATCTTAATAAATATGTTCTTATGACAGTAAGGGCAGCTCTTTCAAAGCTTAAAAAAAACGATGAACCTGTTTTAAATTACTTTACACCTTTTACTCAAAATAAAGATAAAGATTTACGCGTTTATGCTGCCAGGAGTCTTGGTAATGCCGGAGATAAGGACGCTGCGGATATATTAATTAATATGCTTAAAGACAAGGAGATAAGCGTCAGAGATTCCGCTGCCGAAGCTCTTGGTAAAATCGGTGATAAACGCGCGGTTGAGCCGCTTATTACTTTACTTAAAAATGATACGACAAATATTATATTAACGTCTATTCAGGCACTGGAAAAATTAAATGATAAACGGGCCATAAATCCAATTGTTGAAGTACTTAAGGATACAAATAAAGATAAAAAAATAAAGGAATACGCAGGAAAAGCGCTTAAGAATATAAGCGATGAAACTGCAGTGGATCAATTAATCGATTTACTTAAATTTAATAGCTATAGAATAAATGTTTATGCGGCAGAAGCACTTGCAAATATTGGTAATACAAAAGCTGTAACTCCGATTTTAGAACATGTAAACCCGAATCATCTGATTGGAAAATACAATAAATTTGACTCATCGATCAGCAATCATTTAATTGCTTTCCAATTAACTGATGAAATTTCTGTTTTACGCTGGCAGGCGGCATTTTATTTAGATACTTATTTTGAATGGATACCTGAAGATGATATAGAAAAAGCAAAATTTTTAATCGCATACCAAAAATGGGATGAAGTTATAACACTCGGTTCTGTTGCCATGCAGCCGCTAATTGATATTATTAAAAAAGAAAGCTATGATTATAACTATGAAAAAGCAGGAGAAACACTATTTAAAATTGATGATAAAAAAGGTACAGATTTAGTAATGAACATTATCAAAGACAAGAATATAGAAAAAAATATTAAAACAAAATTTTTTGGAATTTTAAGAAAAAAATATGAATCTGCCGGTGCGGACAAAGACGTATTATCAGTGTTAATTTCCTCGCTAAAAGGTGAGTACGGAGAAATATATCCGAAATATGCTGTAAAATATATTACCGAAATACTTGATAAATCAAATTATAAACCGGCAAATGATGAAGAAAAAATATGGCTCTTAATCGCAAATGATGAATGGGGGAAAGTTGAGCAATCAGGGAAAATATCAGTAACCCCGTTGATTACTTTAATTGAAAAAAAACATTTACCCGGAGATGTAGTTGAACAGGCAATCACTGCTTCAGGAAATATCGGGGATGCAACTTTTGTTGATGTTTTAATTTTTGCTCTTAAAAATGATAATAAATCTATTTGTATTAAAAGTATTAATGCATTAGGAAATATTAATGATGAAAGAGCAATAATACCATTAACTGATTTATTTAAAGATAAAGATGCAAATGTACGGGAAAAAGCAAAGGAAATTTTAAAAAATTTCAAATAGAATTGCTTAACAAACCCGCTTTGCAATAATATGAAATTTTTGATGTTAACGCAGATTTTTTGGAAGACGTAAAAAAAACGTGCTCCCCCTCTTTAATTTCAGTTTCAGCTCTAACACTACCTTTCAACACTTTACCGTTATGTCACAGGATCTTTGCAAACCTCATAATTCAATCATGGGATTTATGGATATTATTAATATTTCAGAAATTGAAATAGGGAAATAAGTCTTTATACCATAGATTTAAAACTTCGATTTTGACAAATCAATATCAATAAGCTACTATTAAATTTAAAGAACAGCACAGGAGAAGCAGCATGAAAATTCTCATAGTGGATGATGATGAAAGCGCAAGAGTATATTTGGAAAGGTTATTAAAAAATAAGGGGTATGAAGTTGAAAGCGCAATAAATGGCACTATGGCAATGGATAAGATAAATAAATCTCTGCCTGATATTATAATTTCAGATATATTAATGCCTGAAATGGATGGATTTGAATTTTGCCGGTGGATTAAGTCAAATGAAAGATTTAAGCACATACCTTTTATATTTTACACTGCGGCATATACTGAAAAACTGGATGAAGAATTGGCTATGTCTATCGGTGCTTCTAAATTTATTTTAAAACCTGTTGAGATAGATACTTTTAGCAGAATTATTGAAGAAGTAATAATACTTAACAAAGAAAAAAAATTAGCAATACCTGATAAAATCCTCATCAAACATGAAGAATATGAAGAAAAATATTCCCGTATTCTTGTAAAAAAACTTGAAAAAAAAATAAAAGATTTGGAGCAGACTAAAGAGGCACTAAAAATCAGCGAAGAATTATATCGTATATTTATTAATTCAAGTTCAGATATTGTATTTTTAAAAGATGAAAATTTAAGACATTTACTGATTAATCAGGCTTATGAAAAGTTTCTATGCAAAACTGAAAATGAGATTATAGGGAAAACGGACTTTGAATTATTATCAAAAGAAATAGCGCAAAATTGCATAGAATCCGATTTAAAAGCGTTGGGATCAGAAAAAGTTATAGAAAGTGAAGAAACGGTTGCTGATGCTGTTTATGAAACTCGAAAATTTCGAGTGAAACTTAAAAATGGTAAATTTGGTGTAGGCGGGTATATAAGAAATATCACGATTAGAAAAAAAGTGGAAGATGAATTAATAAAATCAAAAAAATTTATTGAGACAGTATTTGACAGTATAAATATGCTGGTTTCTGTTATTGATATACATAATCATAAAATAGTAAAAGTAAACAAAGCTTTAATAAATGCATCAAACTTAAAAGAAGAAGAAATTATTGGAAAAAAATGTTACGAAGTAATTCATAACAGCAATGAACCCTGTAATTCTCCCGAACATAAGTGCCCTTTGCTGGAGACTTTGAAAACCGGTAATTTCACATCAGTTGAACATATTCACTATGATCAAGATGGAAATAAGATACCTTTTTCTGTGTCAACTTTTCCAATAAAAAATGAAAAATGCGAAATCTATCAGGTAGTTCATATTGCACATGATATTACTAAAGATAAACAGGCAAAGGAAATGCTGGAGTCAAGTGAAATCCGTTTTCGCGGCACGTTTGAACAAGCGGCTGTGGGGATTGCTCATGTGGCAACTGACGGTAAGTTTATTTTAGTTAATAATAAGCTATGTGATATTATCGGCTATAAACGCGAAGAACTGCTTGAAAAGAAATTTCAAGATATAACACATCCCGATGATATCGGCACTGACCTTGAATATGATAAACAGATGCTTGAAGATAAAATAAAAACTTTTTCTTTAGAAAAACGTTATATCCGCAAAGATGCTTCAATTATTTGGGTTAATTTAACTGTATCGTTTGTCCGCGATTCATCAAACGCGCAAAAATATTTTATTTCTGTAATTGAAGATATTACCAACCGTAAAATAATAGAGGAACAACTCAAAAATAGCTTTGAAAAAATAAATAAAACATTTAATCAGACCGTTAGTGCTTTATCGCTAACATCAGAAAACAGGGATCCATATACTACCGGTCATCAAAAGCGCGTTGCGAGATTAGCATGCGCTATTGCTAAAACAATGAACTTTTCTGAAGACAGTATTAAGGAAATTCAGATAGCAGGAAATCTTCATGATATTGGAAAAATAAACCTGCCGATAGAGATTCTCACAAAATTAGGTAAATTAAATGATATCGAAATGGAACTGGTCAGAACGCACGCAGAGACAAGTTATAATATATTAAAAGAAATAGATTTTCCATGGCCGGTTGCAAAAATTGCGCTGCAGCATCATGAAAGGATTAACGGT
>JACQWU010000161.1 GCA_016209155.1 Candidatus Desantisiibacteriota bacterium
AATTTGAAAAGATTTTAAATGAAGATAGGTACAGGTTTAAATCTATATTAGACAGCATGTCGGATGGAGTTTTTACGGTAGATAAACATATGAAAATTACGGAATTTAACAAGGGAGCGGAAAAAATTACAGGATTTAGCCGCGAGGAAGCAATAGGCAGTTCCTGTAAAAATATTTTTCACCGCGATTTATGCGAAAAAGAATGCGCTTTATCTAATACTAATAAAACAGGAAAACCTATAAATAATACTGAAAATACTATTATCAACAAAAATAATAAAATTATTCCGGTTTTATGCAGTTCAGCTCCGCTTATTGATGAGGATGGGAATATATCAGGCAGTGTGGAAACTTTCAGAGATATTACGGATTTTAAAAAAATGCATGAAAATCTTGAGATTGCAAGAAACCAGGCTATTGCATACTCGGATATTCTTAAAAATCAAAATAAAGAACTGCTGGAAACATACTCGCGCCTTGAAACAAATCAACGTAAAACAGAAGACTATTTAAAACAGTTGGAAACCACAAATTATCTTCTTGATAAAAAAATAATTGAGCTCTCAAAGCTAAACGAATTTTCTGTTGCCCTAAGCTCAATTCTTGCACTGGATGAGCTTTTGCATATGGTAACACGTTCCTGCATTGAACAAATGGATGCTGATTCAGGTTCTCTGATGCTGATGGATGACGGTAAAAAAGAACTTATTGTCAGAGTTGCATATGGTAATTATTCTTATGATATTTTAAATGCAAGAGTAAAAATAGGAGAAGGTATTTCCGGTTGGGTGGCTGATCGCGGGGAGGCGCTGCTTGTTACTAATATTGATAAGGATCCGAGATTTAAAAAAATATCCCGTCAGAGGTATGAATCAAAATCCCTCATAAGTGTTCCGCTGAAAATCAAAGAGAGAGTGATTGGAGTACTCAATATTAATCATAAAAAAACGAAAGAATCTTTTAATAAGGCGGATTTGGATCTTTTGTTAACCATTGTAAATCAAGCGGCAATTGCAATAGAGAATGCTAATCTTTATGATAAACTTCAGCAGAGCTATTTTGAGACAGTACATTCCCTGACTATGGCTGTTGAAGCTAAAGACGACTGGACCCGCGGACATTCGGACAGAGTAATTACCTATGCTCTGGAAATTGCTAAATCCATAGGATTTTCCGAACGTCAGATGGAACAGATACGGTATGCAGGTGCATTGCATGATATAGGGAAAATCGGAATAAGTGAAGCAATTATAAATAAAGAACGTTTCCTTACAAAAGAAGAATATGCTATAATTAAAAAACATCCTGTAATAGGCGCAAGTATCATTGAACCGATTGAATTTTTGCATCCCATACAGCCTATTATCCGTCATCATCATGAGCATTATGACGGGAACGGATATCCGGACGGATTGTCAGGGGACAATATCATATACGAAGCCCGTGTTTTAGCTGTGGCTGATGCCTATGATGCAATGACATCCGACCGTCCATACCGGCATGCTTTGAGCAGCAGCGAAGCTATGCTTGAATTAAAGAAACATTCCGGCAAACAGTTTGATCCGAAATTAGTTAATATTTTTGAAGAAATAATCCTCAGGGGAATTAATGAAAAAATTGTATTTAGTTGACGGGCATTCTTATTTATACCGCGCTTTTTATGCTATTAGAAATCTTTCCACACGACAGGGTATTCCAACAGGTGCAGTGTTCGGTTTTATCAATATGATGCTGAAAATAATAGAAGAACATCCAGACATGCTGATAGTAACTTTTGATTCACCTGTACCAAGCTTCAGAGTAAAAAAATATTCCGAATATAAAATTCACCGCAAACCCATGCCGGATGATTTAATATCGCAGATTCCCGTAATTAAGGAAATGCTTGATGCCTTAAATATTTACAGGATAGAAATGCCCGGTTTTGAAGCAGATGATATATTGGCATCTATTTCACGAAAAGCGGAAAAAGAAGGAATAGAAGAAATCGTTATATTCAGCAATGATAAAGATATTCTTCAGCTTGTTAATGAGCACATCAGTGTGCAGACAGAAAGCGTAACTCCCATTAAATATACTCCTCCTGAGGTTATAACCCGTTTTGGAAATCCTCCAGATAGAATTCCTGATATTTTAGCGCTTACAGGTGATGCATCCGATAATATACCCGGGGTACCGGGGATAGGTCCGAAAACAGCAATAAAATTAATTCAGGAATTCAAAACATTAAATAATCTTTTAAATTCTCTTGCCATGGTTGAAAGTAAAAAAGTGCAGGCGCTCCTCCAAAAGTATATTGATTCAGCGCGGTTAAGCTTTGAATTGATCAATCTAAATATTGACCCTCCGATAAACATTGATTTTAAAGAATGTATAATAAAAGAGTTTGATTATGATAAACTAAAAGTTCTTCTTAATAAGCTTGAATTCACAACTCTTGCAAGAAAACTTATTCCTGATGAAGAAAATAAGCCGGAATATATAATTATTAATAATATGGAATCTTTTTTTCTGGAAATGGGATCTTTATCAAAAGTATCTGAATTTTCTTTTGACATTGCATCTTATGGCAGCAATACCATGGATATACAATTGGCAGGGATTGCTTTTTGTATTTCAAAAAACAAAGGTTTTTATGTACCTTTCAGTCAAAA
The DNA here is from genome assembly GCA_016209155.1 of Candidatus Desantisiibacteriota bacterium. Lineage (GTDB taxonomy): Bacteria > JACRDZ01 > JACRDZ01 > JACRDZ01 > JACRDZ01 > JACQWU01. The sequence continues at coordinate 2,655 of JACQWU010000161.1, forward strand.
TCTTCTGGATATGTCTTACCAACTTGACCTTAATAAAATGCTTATAGAGATAAAGTCAATTTTTGAAAATCCTGATATTAAAAAAATAGGGCATAATATTAAATCTAATTTAATAATTTTTCATAAGTATGGAATAAACCCAAAAAATATAACTTTTGATACATCTTTAGCCTCATATGTACTTAATCCTTCACGCCGTACGCATGAAATTACTGAACTTGCAATGGAATATCTATCCGTAAATATAATTTCACCGGACAAATTAACAGGTAAGGGCAGAAAAGAAATATCCTGGGGAGAAGTGGATAAAAATTCAGCAGGACAATATTTTTGCGGGAATGCGGATGTTATTTTTCAGCTTAAACAGTTACTTGCAGAAAAGCTGGAACAGGAAAACTTACTCTCTCTTTTTTATCAAATAGAAATGCCTCTTATTCCTGTGCTTGCAAAAATGGAAATGCAGGGTATAAGGCTTGATGTGAACTATATTAATAAAATAAAACAAGAAGTAGATTTTATGCTTAAAAAGTATGAAAAAGATATATTTGCAACCAGCGTGGAAATTCTTGAAGAATTGGCTCTTACTCATGAATTACCCATTTTAGTTTTAAATTACAGGCAGTTAGCGAAATTAAGTTCTACATATGTGGATGCTCTGCCGGAAATGGTCAATCCTGATACAGGCAGACTGCATACTTCCTTTAATCAGACAATAACAGCTACAGGCAGACTTTCAAGTTCCAATCCGAATCTGCAGAATATTCCAATACGTTCGGAATTCGGCAGACTCATACGCGGAGCATTTATTGCACCGGCTGATGATTGGAAATTAATATCAGGAGATTATTCACAAATAGAACTGCGGCTTCTTGCGCATTTTTCAAAAGATAAAAATTTAATGAAAGCATTCCTTGAAGGTGAAGACATCCATGTACGTACAGCATGTGAGCTTTTTAATATTACTCCGGACAAAGTAGATGATAATTTAAGACGCATAGCAAAAACTATTAATTTTGGTATTGTATATGGGATGAGCCCTTATGGTCTTGCGCGTGACCTTAAAATAGACAGAGAGAAAGCATCTCTATATATTGATAATTATTTTATCCAGTATCCCGAAGTTAAAAAATTTATTGATTATATAATAAGTGAGACTCGTGAAAAAGGATATGTAACCACTTTACTCGGAAGAAAGAGATATATATCAGAATTAATATCAGAGGCAAGAGGTATTCAGGATTTTGGTGAAAGAATAGCTGTCAATACTCCTCTTCAGGGAACAGCCGCGGATTTAATAAAAATTGCAATGATTAGAATAGATAATGAACTTATGGCAAGGAATCTTCGTACAAAGATGATTTTACAGATTCATGATGAATTGATTTTTGAGTCACCTGATGAAGAAGTGGATAGTGTATCAATACTCATAAAAGATATAATGGAGCATGCTCTCATTCTTGATGTTCCAATTAAGGTGGATATTAAGATAGGTAACAGCTGGCTGGAGATTTATTAACTCTGGATAATTTATATGATAAAAGAAAAAATACTAATTTTATGGGAAAATGAAAGAAAATTTTTGATAACTATTTTCTTTTTGTCTCTTATTTTAAAGCTCTTATACATTTTTATGGTAGAAGGAATTAACACACATCCGGGAGTTGATGGTGTGTTTTATGACAAAGTAGCATTAAATGTTGCAAGAGGATATGGTTTTGTAACAAGCCCGGGGGATTATGGTACTGAAAAACCGCCGATTTATGTATTTCTTATAGGGCTCTTATATTATATTTTTGGCCATAATTACGGCGCTATAAGAATTGTACAGGCAATACTTAGCGGAGTGATATGTATTTTTACTTATCTTATCGGTAAAAAAGTAAAAAATGAAAATATTGGTAAAATTGCCTCTTTTTTGGTGGCTCTTGATCCTTTTCTTACACAGCTTTCAGCCTGGTATCTTTCACAGATTCTGTATATAACATTTGAAATTATTGCCATTTATTTTATTGTCAAAATGGAAGAGGAATTTTCATGGGGGAAAGCTTTTATTACAGGATTATTATTAGGACTTTCTTCACTTACAATGTCTTATTCCTCACCGTTTTTTTATCCGTTTATATTGTTGTGGAGTTTTTTGGTGTTTAAAGGAAATGCAAAAAATATAGGCAAATCTTTTGGTACTATCGCTTTAGTTCTTACTCTTACAATATCTGTATGGACAATCAGAAATTATATTATATTTAAGGAATTTATTCCTATTGGTACTGCAAGCGGGCTCCGGTTTTGGGGAGGGAATAATCCGCGCGCAAAAGGCGTATGGGTACCATGGAGCGGATCCTCAAGATTTTATTTCAGCGCCGGAGAGCCCGGATGGGGTGATGCGGGTGATTGGTCTGACTGGGCATCTCAGGCAGGATCCCCGTGGCTCAATTTACAATTCGGTAAATCCGGAGGTTTGACCCGCAATGAAAGAGATATGCGTTACTGGTTAATGGGGTGGAAATGGATAAAAAAACATCCGGCTGATTATTTAATTCTTTCATGCAAAAAATTTATAACTTTCTGGCAGTATTGGAACCCCCTTACTACTTTACCGCGGCCAAACCGTTTATGGCGGAATATCGGTAAAATGTATTATTATCCTTTGCTTGTATTTTTTCTTATAGGTATAATTTATAATTTAAGTGCGTGGAAAAAACTTACAACTTTGTATATTTTTATATTGCACAGTATTACCGGAGCACTTGTTTTTTTTGGTGATGCCGGACAGCGTGCGCCTATTACACCTGTTCTATGGATAATAGCTGCGGCGGGACTTGCAGAGATATATCCGGGAATAAAGGAAAAATTATGGCGTTTATAAAAGCCCGCGGGATAAAAGGATTGATATATGTCCCCTCTCAAAAATCTAAATATAAAAAAAATAATTGCAAAGGCTGCTTCTCCTGTCAATGGTGCAGTGATGAAAGGTGCGAATTATGC
>JACQWU010000162.1 GCA_016209155.1 Candidatus Desantisiibacteriota bacterium
TACATATCTCCGACTCTACGGGAATTTCATCATTATAAAGCGAAATACCGCGGAATTTCGATTGCTGTATATTGTTATCAATAAGAATTAACGCGCTCCCTAAAGCACCTGTCAAATGGCAGTATTTGGAAACATATATAGGTTTTTCCAGTTTATCTTCAAATGCCGCAACCAGCGCCTTGTTTCGTGCTGTCGCGCCCTGGAAAAATATTTTTTTACCGATATTTGCCTCTCTTGCAACTTTGGAAAGATAGTTATCTCTGACAGAATGAAGGACTGAAGCAAGTATTTCATCAACAGCATATCCCTCGCCAAGATAATAATTAATATCACGTTCCATGAAAACCGTACAGCGGTCACTTGAAACAGGGGAAGGTTTATTTAAAGCTCTTTTTGAATATTCGTTTAATGCGCAGCCGAGTTTTAGCGCCTGTTCTTCAATGAAACTGCCTGTTCCTGCGGCACATACATTATTCATAACACTAAAAGTTACCATCCCGTTTTTCAAGGTGGTGAATTTAGAATCCTGCCCTCCGATTTCAATGATAGTATCAACTTGAGGATCAAGCTTAAATGCGGCTCTTGCATGCGAAGTGATTTCATCTATCATAAAATCAGCTCCGATTATTTTACCTATGAATTTTCTTCCGGCACCTGTAGTTGCTACTCCCTTAAATTGAAATTTAATATTTTTTTTAAGCGAAATATAATTTATTGCTTCTAATATTGATTGCGCTGCTAAAAGCGGCTGCCCTGCTGTCATTGTATAAAAACCTGCCAGGACATTCATATGTTCGTCTATTAATACTGCTTTTGTGCTTGTTGATCCTATATCAATCCCCATGTAAATATTTTCTTCGGATGAAAGTATCTCATAAATATCAACTTCAACAGGGATTGCATCTTTTTTTTTGGGTATATAATTAAATTTTTCGAGACTTTCAAAATCCGGATAATCAGAAAGCTCAAGCTTAAGAGGCGGGTATCCATATTCAAGTTTCTTTTTTTTCTCAATAAGGATAGACTCTGGTGATTGAATATTCATCTGGATTAATTTTTTTTCATTTAAATAAAGCAGTGCCGCACCAATCGCACCGTAAAGATGAGAGTATTCTCCCGTAACAGGCGCACTGCCAAAAAGAGCTGTAAGATGTTTTATTACAGCTTTATTCATGGAAACCCCGCCTGCAAATACTACAGGCTTTTTGACAGGTTCATCACCGAAAAGTGTATCTGTTATATTTTTTACTAATCCTTCGCATAGACTATCGCAGATCTGAGGGAGAGAATATCCTTCCTGCTGGGCATGTATAATGTCTGTTTTTGCAAAAACAGCACATCGTGATGCAACCGGAGGAATTATATCTTTATTAGAAAAAGCTATTTCATCAAGCTTCTCAATACTTTCAAGTTTTAGCCGCGAAACCTGTTGATCAAGAAAACTGCCGGTGCCTGCGGCACAGGTGGAATTGGTTTTATAATTTTCATAATCACCTGAGCCGTTAAAAGTAATTAATCCAAAATTTTCACCTCCGGCAATTAGAATAGTTCTTACATCGGGGTGATATTTCTTTACAGCGGTAATTATTGCCAGTTGATTATTATACACATAATTTTTTTTGATAATATCAGGTGTTGAAGTTGTGGCTACTATAGCTCCCAGTTTTTCAAGATCAATATCTTTTAAAACATTTATCAAAGTATCGCTGATTGCCCCATGATGAATATGATAATAGGTTTTAATAACTTCCTGATTTTTGTCAAGCAAAGCACACGATACAGAGACAGAACCAATATCAATACCTAATATTTGAAGCATAGTTTCTCCGTAGTATGACTATCTGTAGGGGTGCCCCTTGCGGGTACCCTAAATAAATGATATAGCGGGACAGATATATGTTGTGGGCAGGCGCAAGACCTGCCCCTACACCAATAAATTTGTCGCACACCCGCAATCGATTAGCAATAGTCTATTCACACTAATTTCAGAAGCTTGTTTGTTATTGCTTCAAAATTCCAAATTCTTCTCGCATGTCTCATGACAATATTCCACAAATGATATATTTTCATATCTTGCTTTTAATTGGTTTATTATATCATCAGCACCTGCAATTTTTTTAGAGTAGTAAAATAATATCCTGGAATGGAAGTCCTTCAATTTTTTTACAAGTCTTTCAAGGCTGTCATCTTCTATTTGAGTCATTTTTGTCATATCAAGACAAATAGATTTATTTTCTTTTTTAAAATAATTTACCATTTTCAGGTATAGTTCTCTGCCGTTTATCCTATCCATTATGCCATGCAGCTCAAGATATAACCGGCCGTCCGTCAGATTTTCTTTAAGCTTTAATTCTAAAAAATTAAAAGACATATCAGGCAGAGTGCGTCCTTTAAGCGGAGCAGTAAGGAATTGAAGCAAAGACTTACGGTAATAAGTAAAATAAGTAGAGGGTTGTCTTACATCTCCTAATAATTTTAATTTAAGATTTTCCACAAAAGCAACGCCAAGCCCTGCTTTAGTAAGCATCTGCTGCTGGAAAGATTTTTCACCAAACATTTCTTTGTATTTTTCTTCCACTTCTCTTGCCAATTCTTTTGTCTTTTGATTAGGCAGATAGGCTTTCATAACATCGATTGCCGAATAAAATTTTTTACAAAATTCTTTGAGATTTTCACATCTTTTCATTTTCCACGGATCAGTATACTTTTTTGTATACTTATATCCGGTAATAAGAGTATCGGACATTCGCATTACAGAAGGACCAAGCTCAAGAAAATCTATCTCGAAAGCTTTTCTTAGAATCTTTTGTGATTCTTTTCCGGAAAAATCAGGATGCTTAAACCATATCCGGTGCTGCCCATGCCATTCTTCATAAGGGATGTCGCTGCAGAGCTTTCCTTCTTTTTTATATTCTTTATATAACTCAGTTTGAGGAAGAGGTCCAAGCTGCATAAACTGCGCAAAGTCCGGTCTTAAATTTTTCATATATTCTACTTCTTTCCAGATATTTTCCTTAGTATGATGCTCCTGAAATAATATACTGGAAGCCAGAATGGACACACCATGATTTCTTAA
>JACQWU010000163.1:0-5474 GCA_016209155.1 Candidatus Desantisiibacteriota bacterium
TGGAGACTATATTTCCGCAAATTTTTCAGCTTCAGCTGATTTCAAAGTTGGCGAGGCCATACGATATCTCCATAACCTTGATTACACTGTCCGAATTAAATATAAAGAATTTATCAACAGAAAAGAAGAAGAAAGAAGAATCATTTTTGAACTGCAAAAAAAATTCTTACTGCTCAATACGCTCAATGGATACAACTATATAAGTGCAGTAGAACAAGATGAAAGAGCAAGAATACATGAATTTATGGAAAGATTGGTGGAGGATAAAGGAATTAGAAAGGACAAAGTCCAACAAGCAGAATTGAAACCTGTTGCAGAAACAAAATCTATCATAAGGAGATCGGCTTCCAACATAGATATTATTAAAGAAATCTGCAAAAAACTTGGGCAAGATGGAAAAGATATTCAACGTAAAGATGTATTGGCAGAAGCCCAAAGACTTGGGATAAAGCCATCATCTGTTCTGCTTGCTGATTATTGTGACAATACCAAAACCGGTAACTGGTCGCCACATAAATTTTTACATTCAGTTAGTCCGGGTAGATACAGATTGAAATGAATTGATAAAAAGTAAGATTATAGGGTCAATAGATGGTGCAATAAGACTTATATGTATTACCACCTAATTTTTATATTACAAAATTTAGAAACCGCCAATACATCACGTCATAATAAGGAAAATATTTCTTACGAATTGTGTATATTGCATTTGTAGCGGGTGAATTAACATTCACCTTGTTTATAGGGTTGTCCAAAAAGGTATCATTCCGCACTCGATGCGGAATCCAGATTTTAGAGCAATGGCTTAAATACTGGATTCCCGCCTTCGCGGGAATGACGGGAAAGTGGTAGAGATTTTTCCCTCTATCACCTTTATCGCTTCTCTTCAACAAGTTTCCTATGTAGCAAATGCTATTTCTTCAATTTTTATTTCTATTATATTTTTATCTTTTTCAGCAGCTTTATATTTATCGCTTCTGCGCACACCCATAACCCATAAGATTTCATTCTTATATAAAAGAAGCGGTATTTTATCCCTTTCATATACAGGAATTTTCATATCAATAAAAAAATCCTTTAGTTTCCTGCTTCCTTTCATACCTGACGGGATAAAACGGTCACCATGACGGCGGTTGCGTACAATGAAATTGTCGGGTTTATCCGGAATAGAAAAATAAATAGTTTTTTCATTTTCAATATATGCTTTACTAAATTTTTTCTTCAAAGCGATTTTAATTTTTATATTGAATTGAGATAAAAAGGTATTGCATGGAACAGGAATTTTAAATTCATAAAGAGGAAAGTCATCTATCTTTTTAGAAAAAACAAGATTTCCGTATTCATTCATTACCGTATAATCACCGGAAAGATTTATTTTTTTTCCGGTTTTGTTTAAAGACAGCTTCTCTATTGATTCAATATTTTCATAATTTACAGCATTAATATTACCTTTTAATTCGGATAAAACATCAAAAATAATCCGCTTTCTTATTGCCGGATGAAGCCTATTTAAAGAATCTATGCTCATTATAAATTTATCATTTTCTTTTTTTACAATTTCACTGAAATATTTTCCGGTGATTTTATTTAAATAATCATTCTCGTCTTTCAATATTTTGCAGAGCTTTGAGATAGAACTGTCAATGTCAGGATTGTATTTTTCCCTAATCAAAGGAATCAGATTATGTCTTATATGGTTTCTACGATAATAATCGAAAAAATTTGAACTGTCTTCCCTGTAAGTTATTTTATTTTTCAGAATATAAGCTTCTATATCCTTTCTTGAAATTTCCAAAAAGGGCCGGATTAAGGTTATTCCGTTTGCTATTTCCATGATATATTGCATGCCTATAAGTCCTCTTGTGCCGCATCCCCTAAAAAGATGCAGTAAGACTGTTTCTGTCTGATCCTCATGATTATGTCCGGCAGCTATACGATTACAATGATACTTAATTGCAGTTTTCATTAAAAATTCATACCTCAGATTTCTCGCAGTATCCTGGACAGAAACTGATTTTTCTTTTTCCAAAAGTTTTGGAATATTCATTTTTACAATAGTGCACGGGACAGCTAATTTACGGCATAACTCTTTAATAAAAAGCGCATCCTTATCTGATTCTTTTCCGCGAAAACCGTGATTAAAATGCGCCGCATGTAATTTTATTCCTAAATCTTTTTTCAGCTTGCAAAAAATATTAAGCAATACGGAGGAATCAATACCACCTGAAACTGCAAGCAGTATCCTATCTCCTTTATTTACTAATTTATTTTCATGAATAATTTTCAATATTTTATCTTTTAACATTTAAAGCCTTCTTATAATTTCATTTATCCAGTCATCTTTCATAATTGGATTTATTTTCTTATTATTATACCCGGTAAATTCCTCATTATCCATGAAAAATAACTTATTATTGTCTCTAATAATAAAAATATCTATTTTTTCTTTTATGCGTGCTGCGCTTGGTTTTAATTTTAAAAAACCGGTCTTTTCAATAACCATTATAGATACATCCGCTTTACACACATCAAGAAAACTATTTCCTTCAACTATAATTCCGGGCAAACCGGATAAAGATGAGAGACACGCATCCACAGCCCTTTTTAATGCTTCAGGACGTGCCTTTATCCATAATACTCTACTTGCTCCTGCATTATACATCCGCCAGGTATCAGTACCGGGCTGCATAATAATTTTTTTATTTTCTTCAATATGGAAATCTCCGCTGAAACTGTTACAGACATTGCAGCTTTTACCGCGCGGACAGCTCCCGCCGGAACACCGTGTAATCTTCAAAGATGCAAAGCCCGGCAAATGCCGTATTAAAGTGCATGCAATATGGGTTTTCCCTGCCGAGCTTGCGGCACCAGTTATAGAAATAATTTTCAAGATATTTTTTCTCCCGTGTCAAAACCACTGACTAACACTACAACTAACTTTATTTTTAACCGCAAAGACACATAGGCACAAAGTATTTTTATTTATAATATAAGTCTCTTGATCCCATGTTTTAATATATATATAATATTTTCTCAGTTACCAGTGGAAGTGAATGTCATTGCGAGGAGCTTTATCCCGAAGCAATCTCAAAAAATAGATTGCTTCGCTTCCGCTCGCAATAACAAATTCCACCGGTAACTGACCGATTACAGTCACTCCCTGTTTTTACTTGACTTTTTTTATATGTTCGATAAAATATTTGTATTGTTTAATCCAAAAATACGAAAACATGTTCTTTAGGGAATTATTATATATGAAAAAACTTTTTTTCACTATAGTGTTGACATTCTCTGTCTTTTTTCTTTTCTGTAAATCATTATATTGTGAAGATATACCTTCTGCGTCGGCAAATTATAATACCTCTAAAACAGATATTAATAAAGAAAAAAACTTATCAACTACGGTTTCAATTTCAAATAAACCTGCACCAAAATACGTCGGTGCCAAAGAATGCGGTATCTGCCATACAGGAAAAAAAATGAAAAACATTTATGAGAACTGGCAAAAACAGGGACATTCCAGAGCTTTTGAACGTTTAAAAGGTGTCGATAAAGAAAATCCAAATTGCTTAAAATGCCACACAACCGGCTACGGGAAAGAAAAATTATACGCTGAAGTCAATCTTGAAGGGGTGCAATGCGAAGCATGCCACGGACCGGGAAGTTTATATCGCCCAATTGACATAATGGAAGACAGAAAAAGATCTAATGAACTTGGTTTGATATTTCCAATTGATCCCATGAAAGTATGCAGAGAATGCCACCTTCACCGTCAGGACAGAGTATCTCCTCTTTGCCCGGGAAGAGACTAACTCTAATATAATTATTATGAATAAATTTATATATTTTTTTATTTTCTGTATTTTTATTTTAACAGGCTGCAATTTAAGATCCGATAAATTGTATGTGTTTGAGCTTCCGCATTCACCGACTGAAGCAGACTGGGAAAATGGGCTGCCCTATTATATTTCAATTGAAAAAGGCAAATTAAATCATATATCCACTGAAACAAAAAAACTTGATGATGAAATTGTTCATAAATCCAATAAAACCTGCCATCATGTTGAGGCAGTAAAACCGGTTACTGCTGAACTGACTTCCTTCCACACTAAAGACTTTTTTTTTATGAGAATAAAATGGCCGGATCCGGATATGGATAACAAACCGGCAGTCTGGGATGAAGGGAAGCAGGCATGGGATAAAACTAAAGGCGCTGAAGATGGAATAAGTATATTATGGAATTTTACTGATAATTCATCTTACAATTGTTCTTCGAATTGCCATTTAGATGAATTCGAAGTTAAAAATTCAATACTGACTCCATTTAATAAAATGAAAACAAAAAATGAGGAAAGACATGATTTCTGGAGCTGGTGGGCGGGAAGAAATAAAACTGAAAAATATATTATTCCCGGCTTTATCGATTCAACCGGTATCCATGAGGAAAAGCAATACTTGACAAATTCCGGTAAAATACCTATTATGTCCTATGGTTATTATAAGGATGGCTATTGGATAGTAACGATTTCAAGTCCATTAAATTATTTTAAACTTCCATCCAATCAATTTGTTCCGGACAAATCTTATCAGTTTCAAATTGCTTTTTTTGACAACAGTTATTCCGATCACAGTATAACACTAACTATGCAGAATGCAGTTTTTGTAGAAAGTAAAATAATAAGAGATGAAACAAAGGATTTTGATTAACGGTATAAAATAAGAATGAAATATTGTATTATAAATAATTTATGGAGATTTTCAGATGAAAAAAATTAAAACTATATCAATTTTCATAATGCTGGTCAGTATTTTTTCTGTAAGCGCAAGTCATGCTGAATGGTTCTGGAATAAAAAGAAAGATCAAAAATTAATTATCTCAGGTAAAGCTGTTATACCTGTTGAAAAAATAAAAATTTATATTTACAAAGAAGGTACAGATTTGCATGGTCCTTATTATGCTGTCTCAGAACCAACCGACCCTGAAGGAAATTTTAACATTGAGCTTCCTGAAGGAACGTATTTTTTTGTTGCCAGAAAAAGAACAAGCGGAGACGATTCAGGACCGCTTGTCCAGGGAGATATAAAAAGCAATTTTATCGGACCGATTAAAATTAAAAACGGTGAACCAATTAATCTTAATTTTAACTGTTTTACAAAACAGGGCGATGAAAAAACCACGGGTGCTCCTCTTGTAAATAAAACAACAGGTATATCCGGAACAATCCGCGATGCTGACGGAAATACAGTGGCAGGTGTTCGTATTCATGTTTATACATTTATACAAATGTCGGAAAGGCCAAAGTTTGTTTCCGCTAAAACAAGCCCGGACGGGAAATATATTATTTATCTGCCTGAAGGCGGTACTTATTATTTGTGTGCCCGTGACAGGTTTGGCGGTCCGTCGAAAATCGGCGACTTATACGGCAGATATGATCAGGGAACAATCAATCCTTCGGCAATTGTTGTGAGAGATA
>JACQWU010000163.1:5541-12267 GCA_016209155.1 Candidatus Desantisiibacteriota bacterium
ACCTTATTTGATAGAACTTTTAAAAAGCGATGACTACACATTACAGGAACATGCGGCAGGTGCACTTGGCACTATAAAAGATAAACAGGCGCTCCCTGCACTGCTTGATGCGCTTACATCAAAAAAATTCAAACGAAAATATATTGTATGCAGGGCTCTCGGAAAAATAGGTGATACTTCTGCAATCACTCCTTTAATTAATGCATATATGACAGGGAATGATGATGTTCAAAAATATGTAATCAAAGCCATGGTTGATATTGGTCATTCTTCTTTACCGCGTCTGCTTGAAAATCTTAAAAATAACGATATAATATTACAAAAATTGAGCATTATCGCGCTGGGACAAATCGGAGCACCTGATATTTCAAAATCTTTAATCCAAATCGCTGATAATAAAAATAAAGACCTTGTAATTTATTCACTGGGACAGCTTGCCGATACATCAAGCCTTGATTTTCTCATTAAATCACTTAAAGATCCAGACTGGCAGATACGTCAAAAAACAGCTTTTGCCCTGACAAGATTTACAAACAAAAAACCTCTCCCTGCTTTAAGAGCCGCTCTTAATGATGAAATTTCAAATGTCCGTGAATGGGCAGCCATAGCCATTGAATGCATAAGCGGAGAAAGATGCAAATATAAAAACGAAAAAGGCGAATCGGTTTATCCTCACAGTTTATACCATTAGAAGGAAAATAATGTCACTTAATGTATTGATTGTTATCATTTTATTGGGGGGGTGGTTTTCCGGAAAATTATTTAACAAAATCAAATTGCCTTCAATACTCGGGATGGTTATATTCGGGATAATTTCCGGGCATTTTTTGAAAACCGGAACACCGGAAGTGTTATGGAAAATTGAACCGTTTCTGAAATCATTTGCCTTGATTGTTATTCTGCTTCGGGCAGGGCTTGGAATAAGTAAAAAAACACTTGAAAAAGCAGGGATTACAGCCATTTTAATGACGATTGTTCCATGTGTTTTTGAAGGTATTGGATTAACCTTTACGTTTCATCTGTTATTCGATTTTAGCTGGGCAGTATCCGGATTAACAGGATTTATGCTGGCGGCAGTATCCCCCGCTGTTATAGTCCCGTCAATGCTTGATTTAAAAAGCAAAGGATATGGGAATGAGAACGAGGTGCCGACAATCATTCTTGCCGGTGCGGCCGCTGATGATGTGATAGCGATAACTTTTTTCTCTGTTTTTTTGAGTCTTGCCATGAGCTCTCATGTCAATATCCTTCATTCCGTGTTATCAATACCGGTTTCAATAATAGCTGGTGTTATCCCGGGTGCTATCATCGGAATTCTGCTTGCAAATTATTTCAAAAAAAAACACGGACACATAGAAGGAACAGAAAAAACTTTAATATTATTAACTATCTCCATGATGCTTGTTCAGATTGGAGATTGGACGCACAGCGCCGCGCTTTTGGGTATTATGACCATAGGTTTTGTTTTACTTGAAAAAGCAGAACCGATTGCTCATGAACTATCGCATAAGGTTTCAAAAATATGGGTATTCGCGGAAATAATACTATTTGTTTTAATAGGATTTTCTGTTGATGTCAATATTGCAATGGATGCAGGTTTAAAAGGAATTCTCGCCATATCCATCGGATTATTATTCAGATCGCTGGGAGTAATTGCCGCCACATCATTTTCAAAAATGAGTATTAAAGAAAAAATATTCTGCGTTATAGCATATATTCCGAAAGCTACAGTGCAGGCGGCACTCGGAAGCGTTGCCTTAAGCAATGGGATAAAAGAAGGTAAAATAATTCTTGCGATCGCTGTTCTTTCGATTATTTTCACCGCACCGATTGGAATGATCGGGATCAAGCTTACAGGCAAAAAATTACTGGATATTGACTTTCCTATAGGAGGAACAGAAGAACTGTTCTAAAATTTTATTGAAGTTTTTAAAATTAATTGTTAAGATAATTAAATTAGTACTATCAGAGATAAAAAATGAAAAATTTACTTGACAGAAAATTATTCAGAAATACCATCGAGCAGGGAATATTCCCCGTTTTTTTTCAAATATTAACCTTTGCTGTTCTTATATTCATTTTAATTATTACATGGCCGTATCATAATATTCAGGGAGTATCTGTTCCCGATCCGCTTGTTTATACTAATTTAGGCAATTTGCTTTTCTGGATATGCTGGATGATGGGAATAATTATATTTATTCTTATCTGGGGAAGACTTTGGTGCGCTGTCTGTCCCCTTGGAATGATAAATAGTTTATTCAGCAGGATTGGCTTTAAATATAATTATCCGCAAAAACTACGCAATTGGTATTTGCTTATTGTCATATTTGTTATTCTTCAAATTTCAATAAACATGCTTAAAATAAACCATTTCCCGGATTTGACAGCTTATTTAATTATTATATTCATTTTAGCGGGAATACTGGCAGGACTATTTTTTCAGGACCGCATATTATGCCGCTATTTGTGTCCAATCGGAAGTATGATAGGAGTATATTCATGTTTTTCGCCTATGGAACTTAGAGTTATAGATAAAAAAATATGCGCGCAGTGTTTAAATAAGGAATGCATAAAAGGTAAAACAAATTCGTATAATCTTTATTTCGGAAGCAAAAAATTGTCTTTTAAAAAAAATAGCGAGCCATGTCCGGCTCAGATTTACCCTGCTATTCTGGAGGAGAACACACATTGTTTTTTCTGCGGTAAATGCATAAAAAACTGTCCAAATAATAATATCAGATGGAATTACAGAACCTATCTTAAAGAAATACTTACTCCGGGCAAAAAGCCATTTTCAGAAACACTTTTTATTATATTACTCCTGGGAATGATTCTGGATAAGTTTGTTCCTCTCTGGCCCGGGCTTGCTGAAAAAATTTTTTTAGGATCAATCTATAATCCTATTCTTTCTTATTTATGGATATATCTAATTCTTCCGGGTTTGGCAATCCTTATTCCGCCTTTACTTGTTTATTTAATTTCAAATATAAAAATAAGAAAAGTTGAAAATGTGAACGCTTCAAACTTACTTTTCAGATCAATCAAATTGGATGAAATTATAAGGTATTCAACAGGGATATATATCCCGCTCATATTCTTTTCACATCTGGCTCTTGCGATTGTTAAATTATCAACAAGGGGAAACTACTTAATTTACGGATTAGCTGATCCGGCAGGAGTTAAAACATACAGAGCTATTTATCTTGCAGAAATTTTATCTCTGCCGTCAAATATTATCTCTATTGAAATTATCAGATGGATTTTAATTATTCTTATTTCCACAGGAGCCGCTATATCCTTTTCTGCTGTTTTTAAAATAACCGGATCGAATCAATTTGAAAAAAATAAGCCTGCTTTTACAACTATTAATTTTATTTCAATACTGCTCCTTACAGCAGTTCTCCTGTTAATAATTAAATTTTGGCTGTTTGGTTGACAATAATTATAATTTTCTTCCTGTTCTATGCTTATACCGCTCTGAGAGATATGATAAAAGAACATGATCATATGGAGTTGATGTATTTATTAATATATAATCAATATAATTTTCATAGCAGGCGCGCTTATATTTAGTTATAAATGTATCAATATATTTTTTATATTCCTTACGTACATCAGATGTATTAACCATAATTTCCTCATCAGTTTCAAGTTCTTTGAACTTGTAGGAATCTTTAAAATTAAATTCCAATTCATTATTATCCAGCAGTTGAAAAACTATAACTTCATGTTTTTTATGACGAAAATGTTTTAGTCCGTTTATAACATTAAAAGGATCATCAAAAAGATCTGAAATAACTATTATTAATCCTCTGCGCTTAATTTTTTGGGCAAGCTCATGAAATACTTCGCTTATATTTGTCTTGCTTTGAGTCTGGATCGACTTAAGCTCATCGATAATAACATGAAGATGAGATGGGACTGTACGCGGAGGAATATACCTGAGAATCTTTTCATTAAAAGTTATTAGCCCGACTGAATCACGCTGACGCAATATTAAATAGGACAGAGTTGATATTAAATATTTGGCATAAGTAAATTTATTAACAGGCGAACCATACTCCATAGAACGGCTGCAGTCGAAAAATATATAACAACGGAGATTAGATTCTTCTTCAAATTGTTTTATATAAAATTTGTCAGACTTGGCAAAAACTTTCCAATCAACATAACGGATCTCATCACCCGGAAGATATTGTCTGTGTTCAGCAAATTCCACATTAAAACCCTTATACGGGCTTTTATGAAGACCTGAAAGAAAACCTTCAACTACAAGTTTTGCCACTAATTCCAGATTAGAAAGTTTAGACAGCACATCAGGCTGTAAAAACTGAGAAATATTATCCATCATATCTCCTACAATAAATTTCAAATTTCAAATTTGAGATTTGAGATTCTGATTATACCATGTTTAAAGGATCGACATCAAACAGGACCTTAACTGAACTGAATTTTTTATCTTTTTTAAATTCATGCCATGTTTTCAAAAGACATTCATGAAGATGAACGCGGCTTTGACCTTTCAAAATCATCTGAATATGGAAAAAATTATTTATTTTTGGTATAACTGCCGGCGCTGGGCCGACTACCTGAATGCTTTTATTTTTTGATAATTGAAATATTTCAAAAAATCTGCGCGCTGCTTCCAGATTAATTTTTTCATTTTTATTCTTAAACAAAATATTTATTATAAAACTAAATGGAGGATAAAATAATGCCCTGCGGTATTTTATTTCTTCATTATAAAAACCTGTGTAATCATGATTGCACGCTCTTTTTATACTGTAATGTTCCGGCTGGTGTGTCTGAATTATCACCTTCCCCGGTTTATCACCGCGTCCTGCTCTTCCTGCAACCTGTGTCAGGAGTTGAAAATTGCGTTCACTGGATCTGAAGCTTGGGAAATTAAGTGTTATATCGGCGAATATAACACCAACAAGCGTAACATTAGGGAAATCATGTCCTTTAGCTATTATCTGAGTCCCGATAAGAATATCAATTTTGTTTTCACTGAAATCATTTAATATTCTCTCCATTTCTCCCTTCTGTCTGCTTATTTCCATGTCAAGCCTTGCAACGCGCGCATCAGGAAACATTTTTTTTATATGATCCTCAATTCTCTCTGTCCCCAGTCCAAAATGATGTAAAAATTCACTTCCGCATGAAAAGCAAACAGACGGTAATTTTTCTGTACAACCGCAATAATGACATTGAAGTCTATGTTTTGCCAAATAATAGGTCAAAGACACTTCACAATTCCTGCACTTTATTACCTGTCCGCATTTCCTGCAAAGAACAAAAGATGAAAAACCGCGCCGGTTCAAAAAAAGGATAATCTGCTCTTTACGCTTAAGACTTATATTTATATTATTTATAAGAGTCTCTGAAAAAGCATCAAGATTACCTTTTGCCACTTCGCCGCGCATATCAACAATTTCTATTTCCGGCAGGACACTTTTTTCTATCCGTTTATTCAGCGTAATATATTTATATTTACCGGTACTGATATTGTAGTATGTTTCGAGACTCGGAGTAGCGGTTCCGAGTATTACGAGCGCATTGCAGAACTTTGCGCGCATTATTGCGACATCTCTTGCATGATAACGCGGAGTCTCTTCCTGTTTATATGTTGATTCATGCTCCTCATCTATAACAATTATTCCCGGATTTGGCAGTGGAGCAAACACAGCGCTGCGCGCGCCTATCACCACTTTCACCTCACCATTTTTTATACGCCGCCATTCCTCAAGACGCTTTTTGGGCCCGAGTCTGCTGTGAAGTACAGCGATATTATCTCCAAACCGTTCTTTAAACCGTGATATTGTCTGCGGAGTAAGTGCAATTTCAGGTACCATAACTATAGCTTCTTTCCCGGAGCTTATTACATCGCCTATTGCCTGAAGATATATTTCTGTTTTGCCGCTGCCGGTTATTCCATGAACAACAATAACACCGAAATTATTTTTATTTTGACAGATAACATCAAGACACTTTATCTGTTCATCATTTAGAATAAACGGAGACTTTATAATTTCACAGAGAGTTTTATTCACCGGCGGTTTATTAACTGTAGATGATTTTTTGTTTTTCCCGGCAGGAGGTACGAAATATCGTAAAGTAAGTCCAATCGGACTTAAATAATAAGAAGAAATCCATTCGGCAAGCTTTAATAATCCTTCATCAATTACCGGCTCTTCATCCAATCTTGATATAATGTCTTTTATTCTGCCTTCTGGTTTTTCTTCTTTTAAATTTAAAACAAATCCGGTCAAAAATCTATTTGTAAAAGGGACAAGGACACGCATTCCCGGAACAATACTACCGTATAATTCTTCCGGAATCCGGTAAGTAAATAAAGAGGCAATAGGTAAAGGCAATGCAACATCTGCAAAAATATCTTTAATATCCGAATTCATAAAAACATATCCATACTTCTCCAGTTAATTACTTTACGCAAGTTGACTATTCCCATTCCCACTCAACTTCCATAACTTCATATTTTAACGTACCTGCAGGGACAGTAACATCAACGGTTTCACCTTTTTTATGACCCATTAATCCCTGTGCTATCGGAGAATAAACAGAAATTTTATTCTCAAAAATGTCAGCTTCTTCCTCTCCCACCAGTATATATATTTCATCTTCATTCGTTTTAAGGTCTTTTAAATGTATTTTTGCGCCTATTCGTATAACATCCTTCGGCATTTTATCATCATCCACTAT
>JACQWU010000164.1 GCA_016209155.1 Candidatus Desantisiibacteriota bacterium
ATTCTATGGTTGGATTTGTTCCGCGATTTAAAAAAGTTATCAATACCCCGACAAGATTATCTTTGAAAGTGTTTTTAACTATACGGCATTTTGTAGCGAATGAAGAATTTGTTCCCTGATACCAAACCCCATCTTCATTATTTATAAAAATACAATGAGTAATTTCAGGTGACGAATCATAAATTCGTAATGCATATTGCATTGATTCAAATCTACAAAATGAAATTATTGAAGATTCTTGTTTTTCATCCGAATAAACACTAACCTCTCCAAAAGGATAAGGTGTATCGCTGGTAAAAATAATATATGCATTTTTTTTCCCTATAGCTTTAATCGTTCCATATACATTAAGTTTAGCTGTAGAACTTTTACTGAAAATTATTTTTGTACCGGGAAGGATATTAAGAATTGCGCCATCTTCTACTCTTGTTTCACCTGTTAAAGTAACTGTTCCGCTCCATGTGCTTTCTTCGGTTATTGAACCTATCATATTTAAATTATTAACGGAGGGAGAGATGAAATTTTTAGTAAAACCAAAGGGTTTAAACTGGGTTATCCCACCGGGACTCAATATATATATATTCTGATTTTTATCCACTAAAATTTTATCCGGGTTATCAATAATGAAGCTTAACAATAATTCACCGGTGTCATCAAATGCATATATTCGGCTGTCTTTTTTTCTATATCCGTAAAAAAGTCCGTTTGTATCTGTAGTTATTAATTCCATATCAAAAATATTAATACCCCAAAAATTATCAGGAAAAATATAGCTTTTTATTTCAATATTTTTACCAATATCGAAAATCCGGATTTCAACTATAAACTCTTTGTTCTTGAGCGCACTGATTTTCAGTTCAAGGTCCTTTTGTTTACTAAAAAGTTTTATAATCTTTTTTTCTAATTCATTACGTTTTTCAACATAATTTTTTTTTATCTCATTCATTTGAGAAACGAAGATTGACGGAGTTGAAGAAGCTTTCTGCGCTGAAAGTTTATTCTTTTCCTTTTGTTCTTCGGAAGCCAGAGTCTGCAAAGAATAAAGATGATCCTTCTCCTCGCTTTTTAATTCTGTTATTTTTTCCTGCAGGTCATTAAAATCTTTTTCTTTTGTTGTATATTTTATCTTTTGAAGAAAATATGATTGATTTTTACCGGGGATGGAAATTATTTTTAGGGTTTCATATTGCAACTGAACTTGTTTTGTTGAATCTTTTTCTCCGGACTTAGAAAGCTCCAGATCTTTTAATTCGATAGAGTTTTTTAAATCAAGATTATTATCATATTGATATAATTTACCGGATTCATATACTGACAATACATTATCTGTATCAAGCCAGACAAAATTCGTCGCAGTAATTATTTTACCGCTGGAGACATATTCCTGCGCAAATTCGCTATAAGCCAAAAAAGAGAAAGCTTTTATCTCTTTATCAATTTTAGGCTCAGCTATTACTATAGAATTGATCACAAAAATAAATATTATTACTATTATATAAAAATATTTACTTCTGAATGGATGCATTTTTTTACTCCATTCATTCCGTTTGGGGATAACCTGATCATATACCCTGATACTAACTTAATGGGTAGACACTTTAGGTCTGCCCCCTGCTAATCATCCACCTTAACATTAACACGCTCTATGCTCTCGGCTTTTCCGGTGGAATTATTAATTGATACAAATAAACCGCATACCCATAAATTTTTTTTTGCAGTTTCAAATTTAACAGGGATCTGTGTTAAAAATTTTTCAATCGCATGCTCTTTTTTCATACCTATAACAGAATCTCTTGATCCTGTCATTCCGGCGTCGGTTATATATGCTGTTCCGCCTGGTAAAATTCTTTCATCTGCGGTCTGGACATGAGTATGTGTCCCTATTACAGCAGAAACTCTGCTATCCAGATACCATCCGATAGCCATTTTTTCAGATGTAGCCTCAGCATGTATATCCACTATAATACATCCGGTTATATTCTTCATTTTTTCTAATTCTTTATCAACAGTCTTAAACGGACAATCAAGGTTTGCCATAAATGCCCGTCCGGCTATATTTATTACCCCTATTTTTTGTTCACCCACACAATATATCCCGGATCCGTTTCCCGGTACTCCTTCAGGATAATTTGCGGGTCTCAGCAGATTTTTTTCTTTTTCAAATATTTCAATTATGTCCTTTTTATCCCAGATATGATTACCGGAAGTAATCACATCTATACCCATTAAAAATAAAACATTTGCAATTTCAGGAGTCAGTCCAAATCCCCCGGCTGCATTTTCTCCGTTTAAGATGGTAATATCAATATTAAACCTGTCCTTCAGACCGGGAAGTGCACTTGAAAGTGCTTTGCGTCCGGGGGAACCGATAACATCTCCAATAAATAAAATATTCATTTTACTCCAATATAATTTAGGTATTTAGACTGAAGGCTATTAGCAATAATATAACACCTAAAAGCCTTCCACCTTCAGTCTAATATCCTACTATTTCGCATATTCTACTGCACGGGTTTCTCTTATAACTGTGACTTTTATCTGTCCCGGATATTCCAGATCCTGTTCAATTTTTTTAGCAATATCTTTTGCAAGCTGTAAAGCCATTGTATCGTCAACTTCTTCATTTTCAACTATAATACGTATTTCACGGCCTGCCTGAATAGCATAAGATTTTTCAACACCATTAAAAGAATCAGCTATTTTTTCCAGTTTTTCAAGACGTTTTATATAATTTTCCAGTGTTTCTCTTCTTGCTCCGGGCCTTGCGGCTGATATAGCATCTGCAGCTTGAATAAGCACTGCCACAATTGTCTTGGGCTCTTCATCATTATGATGAGCGGCAATAGCATGGATAATTTTTGGATTTTCATTATATTTTTTAGCAACTTCTACGCCCAGTTGAGTATGAGTCCCTTCATTTTCATAATTTAATGCTTTTCCTATATCATGCAGAAGACCTGCTCTTTTAGCAATCTGCACATCTGCGCCCAATTCCGCCGCCATTGTACCTGCAAGATGAGCCACTTCCTTTGAATGCTGGAGCACATTTTGCCCATAGCTGGTGCGGTATTTTAGTCTTCCAAGAAGCCTTATTTCCTCCGGATGCAGACTATGAACTCCGACTTCAAAACAAGCCTGTTCGCCTTCTTCGTGAATTGCTTCTTCTAATTCTTTTTTAACCTTTTCTACTATTTCTTCTATACGTGTGGGGTGTATTCTTCCGTCTGATATCAATTTTTCCAGAGCAATTTTAGCAACTTCTCTGCGTATAGAATCAAATCCAGAAAGAATTACTGCTTCAGGGGTATCATCTATAATAAGATTTACTCCTGTAGCATTTTCAAATGTTCTTATATTTCTTCCTTCACGTCCGATTATTCTTCCCTTCATCTCATCATTTGGTAAAGTTACAACCGAAACTGTAGTGTCAACCACATGATCAGCAGCACAGCGCTGTATTGCAAGACTTAAGATTTCCTTGGCTTTTTTATCCGCAGTTTCTCTTGCTTCAGTTTCTATCTGTTTTATCATAGACGCTGCTTCATACCGTGCTTCATTCTGCATGGTAGCAATAAGAATTCTCTTGGCTTCTTCAGCAGTAATACCTGAGATAGCTTCAAGTTTCTGTTTTTGCTCTTCGATCATCTGTTTTAACTGTAAATCTTTTTTCTCAAGATTTTTTTCTCTGGCATTAACACTATCCAATTTGGAGGACATTTCTTTTTCTTTTTTCTCCAGAAGTTCAACTCTGCGGTCTAAATTTTCTTCTTTCTGCAGGAGCCGTTTCTCAAGATTAATTAATTCTATCCGCCGTTCTTTTGTTTCTTTTTCAAAATTACTGCGTTCCTTATATAACTCTTCCTTTGCTTCAAGAACCACTTGCTTTTTATAAGTTCCGGCTTCTTTTTGCGCATCCTCGATAATCTTTTTAGACATTTTTTCTGCTGAAGTCACTTTGTTTTCCGATATTAACTTATAGAGAAAATATCCAATTATATTTCCTATAACAAAAACAACTATACATGTAATTATTATACTTGTATCCATAAAGGTTCTTTCCCTCCTTTACATAAAATTTTTAGGTTTAATCGCACAATTTTAAAAACATAAACTTTGCTAAAGTAAAAACAAACCCGTAGAAATTATGGTGGATGAATTAAAATGAAGCAAGATGAGGATTAAGACGTGAAAAAAACAAAGCATAAGAAGACAATATATAAATTTAGACAAAAAAACACATTCTAAGTATGGAAAATTAAGAAATCAAATTATTGCAGGCATAATAGATTTATTTTTTAATATTTTCATGGTTTCTCCATACTTTATAATCATTATTTCCGGTATAATAACAATTAAAATTTCTAAATTTTTGCCTTCTCTTAATCGAACACTCTTCCTGTTTGCTTTAAGAAGAATGATTGATTAAACTCTTTCGTTCAAAATCCTTTAATTCATCTATTAATAATACATCGACAATATATATAAAAACTTCACAGGAAAAAAATTCCTTTGAAGATATTCCTATTTTTTTAAATCTTTCCATATTAAGCCATATTATTTTATATGATATAATATAAATTGATTTTTGTCAAGAAGAAATTACGGGCATATCGTAATGGAAAATAAGAGGCTTTGGATAAATTTAATGAATAATAATGTTATAATTATTCATTACTAAAAAATAGGAAAAATATTAATGAATCAGGAATTGAATGTAATAATTCTGTCAGATGGTTTTTTAGAACTTGAATGGCAGGATAAAGAAGAACAAATAAATAATGGTCAGCTGCTTCTGCAAAAAGAACTATATAAACATTACAATGCTGATTTTGACTCCTTTTTATTATTTCTCGGGTTTTGTGATAATTCCGTTTCACTTTCAGTAAGCCTGAATTACTTTAGAAAACTCACGGGATTATTTACAAAAGCTTTAATCCAAACACCGGATCTGGAAGCTTTAAGGAATAAAATAAACATTACTCCATCGGAAGATGAAATTGCTGAAATACTGAATGCTGCTCCTTTTATGCCCGGGGCTGAATATTTAAATAAAACATTCCTTGAAAATATATTTGCAAAAATGAATGCAAAATATAAACAGGGAATTAAAGCATTCAAAGGTCCGGCGGAAGAGTTCGTCAAAACATATAGTCCGGATGCGCATCTTGCCGGCAGAGTCTTTTTCCATCTGGTTGAAAGTAAAAAAGAAGAATATCCGTTTGCGTTTCTTGCAACATACTCAACAAATTTAAATAAACAGGGAAAATCAAAACATCTTCCATTAAAATATGCTATGACAGAATATGCTAAAGATAATCAAAAATTACTTGAACTTTTAAAGGCTGTGCATTTAGCCGCAAAAGAAAGCAATATTATTTCCGGTTTTCTTGAGACAGGTGAAATTTTTCATCCGCTCGCTTTATCGGTAAAAGAAGCATTTAATATTTTAAAAGAAATTCCTGCTTATGAAAAATCCGGTATATTGTGCAGAATTCCTAATTGGTGGAAAAATAAAACAGCCGGCTTAACACTTCAAATAAATATTGGAAATAAAAGACCGTCATCTCTTGGCATGGATTCAATTCTTGATTTTAATCTCGGACTTTTTTTAGGTGATACTTCCATAACAGAAGAAGATGCAAAAAGATTGTTAAATGAATCAGAAGGACTTGCATTTATCAAAGGAAAATGGGTTGAAGTTGATCCTGAAAAACTTAAAAAGACTCTTGAAGCTTATGAAAAAGCAGAGGAGTTGATGAAAAAAGATAATTTAAGCTTAAAGGATGCGCTTCGCCTGCAATTAGATTTACAAAAAAATCTTGAATTAAGAGATGATGAAATAGTCAGTGTTTCAAATGGAGATTGGCTTAAATCAGTAATTGAAAAGCTGCGCAATCCTGAACTTTTAAATTCCATAACACCGGGAGAGGGTTTTAAAGGCGAATTAAGACCATACCAGCAAAAAGGATTAAACTGGCTTTACTTTTTGTATACATTACAATTCGGCGCGTGTCTGGCTGATGATATGGGGCTTGGAAAAACAATACAATTATTGGCATTATTAAATGTTATCAAAAAAGATAAAGCCAGCCTTTTAATAATACCTGCGTCTCTTATCTCAAACTGGGTTAATGAAATAAATCATTTTGCTCCGGCAATCAAATATTATATAGCACATCCATCACAGGATAAAAGTATGGAAGGTGTAAAAATAGATGAAAATTTTTTAAATAAATTTGATATTGTGATAACGACTTATTCATTAACTAAAAAATACATCTGGATTAATGATTATAAATGGAATTATGTTATTTTGGATGAGGCTCAGGCTATCAAAAATCCCGGGACAGAACAGGCAAAAGCTGTTAAAAAAATTTCCTGCAATAATAGAATCATCATGACAGGAACACCTATTGAAAATCGTTTATCGGATTTATGGTCTTTATTCGATTTTCTTAATCCGGGACTCCTTGGCAGTGTGAATGAATTTTCATCGTTTATAAAAGATTTAAAAAGTGATTTATCAAGATATGCAAAATTAAAGAAAATTATAAACCCGTATATTTTAAGAAGACTTAAAACTGATAAAACAGTTATTAGTGATTTGCCCGATAAAGTTGAAATGAAGGTTTATTCCTATTTAAGCAAAAAACAGATTGTGTTATATTCCAATCTCGTTAAAGAACTTAAAGAAAAACTTGAAAATGAAACCGAAGGTATAAATAGAAAAGGGCTGATTTTAGCGTCTCTTATGAAATTCAAACAGTTATGCAATCATCCTGACCAATATCTTGGAAGAGATGAATATCAAGAAGAAGACAGCGGCAAATATTTACGGCTTCGCGAAATCTGTGAAACGATTTATGAAAAGAGGGAAAAGGTATTAATTTTTACTCAGTTTAGAGAAATATCCGAGCCCTTAAAGGAATACTTAAAAACAATATTCAATCATGATGGATTAATGCTGCATGGTGGTACTCCTGTTAATAAGAGAAAAGAAATTGTTGAAAAATTTCAAAGTCATGAATACGTCCCATTTATGGTGCTGACAATAAAAGCCGGTGGAGTGGGCTTAAACCTGACAGCCGCAAACCACGTCATCCATTTTGACAGATGGTGGAACCCGGCAGTTGAAAGTCAGGCAACCGACAGAGTGTTTCGGATAGGACAAAAAAAGAATGTGATAGTTCACAAGTTCATAACAAAAGGAACCATAGAAGAAAAAATAGATGCCATGCTGGAGGAAAAATCTGATTTATCAGATAATATTATTCAAAAGTCTAATGAAACATGGATTACAGAAATGGATAATGATAAGCTGATGAATTTATTTAAGCTTTCACTATGAAAATGAATAAATATATTCTGCAACTAAATTGTATTTAAAATGCAAAAATATCAGAAAGCTTTATTTCAATATTTATCAAAGGTGATTTAAGAATATCTTTTTCAGTGAAAGTATTTATAATTATAAACATATTATCTTTTAAAGAATATAATTCAACAATTTTTTCCTGAGGATCAACAATCCAGTATTCCTTCACTCCAAATCTTGCATATAATCTTTTCTTTTTACCTAAATCCATATATGCTGTTGCTTCTGAAAGTATTTCTATTATAAGGTCGGGGGCACCCTGTACATTTTTTTTGCCGATGATATCAAGCCGGTCTTTTGAAATAAATAAAATATCCGGTTGCAATACATTTTCATTATCAAGATACACATCATAGGGTGCATAAAAGACTTCCCCCATTTTTTTATCCCTGACAAATTTTTCTAATTCAAAGTTGATTTTCTTTGAAATTCTTTGATGAAAAGTTATCGGGGATGGTGTCATTAATAATTCTCCTTCAATAAGTGAATATCTTTTATCTTCAGGTGTTTTTAGATAATCTTCATAGGTGAATTTTCTTTTTTCAATTGTTGCAGTTGTCATTTCTATCCCTTCCATTTACATATATTATTGCTTGAACACGCTGCAAAATTTCATTTGGGAATTTATGTTTAATTATAACATATTTAAATAATTTTTCAAAATATTTTAAAGCAAACCTGCAATTGTTGAACTTATAGTTATTCTCTCTGTGGGAACAATCACATATCGCCAGGGTTTTACAATTCCGAATTTCCCAATATTTTTTGAAATTAATTCACAATATTTTTCCGCTGTTTTCTTTTTTTCCTGTACATCCGGGAATTCAATTTCAGAGGCTGGCTTTACTTCTATTATCACGATCTCATGTACAAACTCAACCACAAAATCAGGCTCGTAAAAATGATTTGTATCACCGGTCTCATCACGCCAGCATAATCCTTCATCAAAGATAACTTTCGTTTATATATTCTTTATGTTTTAATATCTGATCAAATATTTCCTTGGCAATTTGCCGGAAATTATTTTCAATCATCATTTTATAATCTGTAGGGAACGGTTTCAAACCGTTCCGTACCAAACCGTTTCGTTCCCTACGTCATCCAATCCCCATTTTAATGGATTTTCTTGAATGTATTTACGAATGTCATGCAATGATTTTTCATCACGAACAACATGATCATAAAATGATTTTTGCCATTGGAATTTTATATCATCCGATATTTTTTCATTAATCCTTCTTGACGAAAATGTCTTAAATCCTCGAATAATTTCCGATAATCCATGATTATTTGTAGGGAACGGTTTCAAACCGTTCCGTACCAAACCGTTCCCTACATTATCAATCACAACAATCCCATGAACATGATTTGGCATAATAACAAATTCATCCAATTTTATATTTTTATAATGTTCAGGTAAATCAATCCAACATTTAAAAACAATTTCTCCATATTCATTTAACACTGTTTTTTCATTTTCAATCTTTCCAAACCATTCTTTTTTATCATGTATGCATATTGTAACAAAATAATATCCATTTTGAGAATAATCATAATTTTGCAATCGCTGATTTTTACGAATTGGATGTTTTTGTATTTGTTTATTTTCTTGCATCATAATTTTCCTATTATCATTGTACGGAACGGTTTCTGTACGGAATGGTTTGAAACCATTCCCTACATATTTTTATCATTTGTCTTTATTGTTTGGTACTGCTGAACCATAGCCACAGAGAGCATTTGCGTTGTTACATAAATACTGTTATTCCCTTGCCCTTTGCCATGCTTCCAATAGTCTTTTTGGCCTGGCGCAAAGGTATAGTTCAAGAGCTTACACATAGCGCGGATGAGTTTGGTGTCGTTATAAAAACTATCAATTACCGGGTTGCCAAATTCATCAATTGTAATAAAGCTTGGGGCGAGTTCATAGAATTTAAAACCGCCACCGCCTTTCCAGTTGAGTGCTTTGCTAATACCGCTTTGATCTTCACCACTTACAACAGACTTCATACGTTTATGTACATGTGAATAAGCATGCTCACCCATTTCAATTCCAATGTATTTGCGCCCCATCTTGTGGGCAACTGCCGCAGTTGATCCTGATCCGAGAAAAGAATCGAGAATCATATCTCCACTAATGGATGAGAGTTCCAATATTCTTTGAAGTAATGCCTCTGGTTTTTTACCATTAGGAAATAAAACATCTCCCTCTTTTGTTAAATTATTCAATGGAAATCCATCCCAATAGGTTCCAAGCTTTCCAAACTTTATAAGAGAGTTTCCTCTTTTAACAGCTATATCTTTTAGCCATGCAATCAGGAATAGTCTTTATTTGTAAATTTTTGTGTTTAAATATTTTTATAGGCATTCCAGAACCATCTTGTATTTCAGAAAAAAAAGAACGCTCTCCCATATCAATAAATACTCTGGTATATTTCCAGCTTTTTCCTTGATCTCTCATCTCATTTATTAATTCAAAGAGATCCTCTTCTTCCAATACCTCATTAAACTTTGGAAAACAAATATAATTTTTTGTATAAATTAATATATATTCAATATTTTTCTTAAGACGTTTATCTTCACCGCCTCCGCTAGCTCCGGAGGTTTGTTTCATCTTTACACTTATTTGATTAATAAAATTTGATCGTCCAAATACCTCATCAAGAAGTACTTTTCCATATGCCATTTCATCATCACTTAATTGACAAAATATTGTGCCGTCTTCCCTCAAAAGCATTAGTAAAAGCTCCAATCTCGATTTCATAAGCGAAAGCCAAGTTGAATGTTCCACACTATCATCATATTTTTGATTTTCAAAAGCATTCCCTGTATTATACGGCGGATCAATATAAATACATTTTATTTTCCCCTCATATTCCGGCAAAAGCGCCTTGAGCGCCAGAAGGTTATCCCCATGTATAATCATATTTTCAGTCTTCGGATCCCCATACGACAAATCCGCCCGCTCTTCCAAAATCCGCGGCTCAATATTAGCAATATCATATTCCGGATTATTTTTACCAATCCAAGTAAGTTCCAATTTTTGTTTTTTAGACATAAAATTTAATTCCCTTTATTATTTGTAGGGAACGGTTTCAAACCGTTCCCTACATTTTATTTGAAAATACTACTAATTTTCTACTTAAATACTACTTTATTATCCATTTAGGTTTTTTGAATGAACCTGTATTTTTAATAACTTCATCTTTATGCGACATTTCATATAACAAGTTATCAATTCTTTTTTTATTTTGATTTTCTGTTAGAATATCGGATAATTTATTCAGCAACAAGTCGTCTATTTCTTTTCTACTTGCTGAGCCAAATTTTCCGACTAGTTCAGTAACCAGTTTTTTTTAATATTCTTTATCAAATGCACGATGTTTTATATAATGTATCTTTTCCCCTGTTATTTCTGCAATTTTAGAAACTACAAAAATTGAAGGATAACTGCCCTCAACCAATTTTTGTTTCTTTAATTTTTCATATTTTTTTTTATCTAATTTTTCTTTCTTCTGTACTTTATCTAAAGATATAATTGTTCTAATATCCAAATCTGTGTTTTCTTATAAATTTGCGTTCCTATTATATTTCTTGTTTTATCTTCAATTCCAAAAATCAACCACCCGTATTCTTTTCTTTTAAGATTTGCTTCATTGCTTAAAGCAGAGAAATATTTCCCTATATCATTAAAATTAAAAGTAGTTTTTGCAGATTTAAACTCTATCCACTCAGTTTCCGCTGGAAGTTTTCGTAATACATTTAATAGATTTTTCAAGTCATCATGTGTCATAATAATTACACCTCTTTCCTGATCCAGATTAGATCAGGTTTTTGTTTTTTTGACAGACTATCCAATTCCCTTTATTATCGACTATTAATTTCGGGATTTTCGGGTTTATTTGAATTCCATATTTTTACATTTTTTCCAAATTCCTTAAAAATTCCTTTCCGGGATAGTTCTGTTAAATAAAACAATATTATTTTATCTCTTAACGAATTTTAGTTTGTCTATATATCTTAAATATATTTTTATGGGCATAAGTTCCTTTATTATCAGCAGCATACAGTTCATCGTAAACATGTTGAGGTACATCAAAATATTCATAAATTGAACCATCATTAAACTCTATACGGAGAGTTGCACTATCAGGATCATATCCTATGTAAGATAAATGTGATGAATTCACTGCAATCATGTCTATCATGTCTTCTCCTTTTTAATATGTTTTTGTTCTCTTAATGCAGTAATAATTTTTTTATAGTGATTTTTGTTGAGCGGATATTGCTTTTTCCAGCTTTCAACAAGTTCCGGGTCAGTGCTGCTAGGTCTAGGCTCTATAAGATCAATACGAACTCTAGATGGGATAACAATACTTTCTCCAACCACAATTGCTTCTCCCACTCTTAAAGATGGCAACAATTCCATAAGACTGGACATATTATTTGGGGCAACAGCTTGAACAGAATTTTTATCACTGGTATTTGTCAATCTTAAAGCTATTACGGTTCCAACTTGAGCAAGAATAGTTTCTGATATCTCGGATGGTCTTTGAGTTACAACCATTGCTCCGATACCAAATTTTCTTCCCTCTTTAAATATTTTCTCAACCGCTTTACGAGCATAACCATAAATATGAGAACTGGATTCTGTTTTGGGAAGATATGCATGCGCTTCCTCATATATCATTAATAATGGTCTGTTTCTTCCGGTATATTCTTCAAATCTTCCCCAATACATAGAATCAAAAATGAATCTAGTAATTAAACCAACCGATATGTCTATAAGTTCAAATGGAATACCATTTAAATCTAATATAGTTAAACGGTGCTCATGATCAATCCATAATCGCAGCATTTCATCTATATCATCTTTACTTTTTGCGGTAGCAAAATTACCTGGATTAAACATAAAATCAAATTTTGAATCTTTTAGTCTTGAATGAATTTTTTTTTCATATGCATACATCGTTTGCTCTTTTGCTTTATACGGTGCTGAATTTGTAGGTGAATACGGTTTAAATTTAGCTGGTTTGAGATTATCAGGATCACCTTCGGAATCAAGCTCTTCGTTTTCTTTAGTTTGACTATTTTGATCTGCTGATTTGTATGTAGCGTTTACTTCTCTATTAAATGTGTACCATAATTCTTTTAAATTGAAAGGAATTGGAGAATCAGCAGTAATAAACTCAGGATTAATTTTACCAGCTTTAAGCTTATCTGCACTTAACCTTTTCAATTTGACTATCTCTTCACGCAGCTTTTTGTCTTCAGGTTTTTCTTGCCCCTCTTGCCTCCCAACAAGAAAAAAGGATAGTTCATCAAAAGTCATTGTCCAAAAAGGTATAAAAAGAGGATTCTCTGGATTATTGATTTTAAAAATTTTCGCATTTTTATCAAAAGCACTTGAATATTCTCCATGGGGATCAACTAAAATTATTCTAGAACCAGGATAATCTGTAAGAATTTTTTTAGCAATATTAGCAGTTGCATTTGATTTACCGCTTCCAGTTGAACCTAATACTGCTGAATGTCTTAAGACTAAATGTTTTAAATCCAAATAAATGGATAACGTGTCAGAGGATGAGTGGCGTCCAATCTCAATATACCCATCTTTACGTCCTCCATATATTCCTTTTAAATCTTCGTCAAGAACTAAATGAACTTCATCATTAATAGTTGGATATCCGCCAACACCTTTTACAAAATCGTTGTTCCCTAATTTCTCACCTAATAATTGAATTTGAATAAAACGATGACCGTAATCCGGTTCTGCTAATAAATTAACGTTATTTGTGCTGGGAGAATTACTAACTGAGGATACAATGCCAAATAATAATAAATTGCCAATTGGAATCTTAACTAAAGTTCCTATTTGCCCAATTCTATGGACACGCCCATTAATTATCGGAGCTGAGGATGGAATTTCTTTTGAAATTTCTGCTTCAACAGTATTTGAATTAACATTAATTATTTTACCAAGAAAAGTTATGTCTGATTTCATGATATTTTCTCGAGTTCCTGCTCAATTTTTCTTTTTTTATCGGAACTTGCAATAAAAAAACTAACTAATTTTCTAAAA
>JACQWU010000226.1 GCA_016209155.1 Candidatus Desantisiibacteriota bacterium
TACAGCCGGAAATGCGCTTGCTCAGAATTATAATTGGAGTTTCACAACCGGCACGGCAACAAATACAGTAGACGGAACTGGCAAAGCTAAGAAAGGTTGTATTATAACAACAATAACTTATGGTTCATCTCTTAATACATGCATAAAAACTCTTACGGAATTTAAAGACAGATATTTATTTAAAAATTCTATTGGAGAATTTGTTACGGAAATTTATTATAAAGTATCTCCATCGATTACTGAGTTTATATATTAAATAGTTTTTAATACAATATTATGAAGAACCCTGCGGTTTCAATGCCGCAGGGTTCTTCATTAATATTGCTGCGCTGAGTGAAACGAATGTGCCCGCAAAATCGAGTCACTCGTTTGCGTGGATGAGAGGGGACAGATGATTTTACCTAAAACCTTAAGGGAAAAAGCAAATATAAAAGCAGGGGATAAATTTGCTATTGTCAGCTGGGAAAAGGACAATAAGGTGTGCTGTATTTCGCTTGTTAAGGTTGATGATTTTGTGGAAATGGTAAAAGATTCTCTTGGCCCGATAATGGAAGATTTTTTTAAAAAATAGGGATAAAAATGAATTTTATAAAAAAATGGATAAATACAGATGCAGGTAAAATTCCTGTAGTTAATACTTCTCTTGATTGGACTGACAACTTTGGCACAATCAAAGCAAGACTTACATTCGGCAGGATGAACTATAAAGTTGAGCCGGGAATTTATGCAGTGGGCAATCCAAATTCTGATTCTTTTGTTTTTGTTTCAGCAAATTATAAAATGAGTTTTGATGTATTGCGGAGTAATCTTTCCGGGATAGATGCGTGGATACTTGTTCTGGATACTGACGGTATAAATGTCTGGTGCGCTGCGGGGAAAGGAACGTTCGGAACCAAAGAAATTGTTAATCGCATAAAAATTACCGGGCTTGAAAAAATTGTTAATAATAGAAGACTTATAGTGCCTCAATTGGGTGCTCCCGGTGTCTCTTTTTATGATGTAAAAAAGTTTTCATCTTTTTCAGTAACTTACGGGCCTGTCCGTGCTTCGGATATTCCGGAATTCATTAAAAGCGGGATGAAAGCAACAGAAGATATGCGTAAAGTGAGGTTTACTTTATATGACAGGGTTGTTCTGATTCCGGCAGAAATTGTTTTAGGAAAAACTTATTTGATTTATGCCGCTTTTGTTATGTTTGTATTGTCAGGTCTAAATAAAAATGGTTATTCCGTCTCATTAATTTTTGATAAAGGTGTTTTGTCTATATTAAATGTATTAATAGCTTTTTTCGCAGGGGCGGCAATAAGTCCTTTATTATTGCCATGGCTACCCGGTAGAAGTTTTTCATTGAAAGGATTTTTTACCGGGATAATCGGATTTATAATTTCTTATTATTGCGGATTAACAGGAAATAATGCATTGAAAATTTTTGCATGGTTTTTGCTGTTTTCATCCGCAGTTTCATTTTTAACTATGAATTTTACCGGAGCATCGACATATACTTCACTTTCAGGTGTTAAAAAAGAAATGAAATACGCGGTACCTATGCAAATAGCGGGTGCTATATCAGGACTTTTGATTTGGGCGATTAAATGATTTGCGGTACTGTCAGTAGAGACGCAAAATTTTGCGTCTCTACAATTAATATTCCATGCGGTCTTTGCTGCATGGTTCTTCATTAAAAAATACAGGAGAAATAATCATGAAAGAGCAGATTTATCTTAATAATGTAGTTACTCTGGAATTGGATATTGATAAATGTAATGGATGCATGATGTGTATGACAGTATGTCCACACCATGTCTTTGAATCAAAAAACAAAAAGGTGGAAATAATCAATAAGGATGCATGTATGGAATGCGGCGCATGTGAAAAGAATTGCGCTGCAAAAGCGATAACCGTAAGATCTGGTGTCGGCTGCGCGGCCGGAATTATAAAGGGGACACTAAGCGGAACAGAACCATGCTGTGGTTGCGGTGAAAAGAATAAAAACAAATGCTGCTAAATGAAAAACATTATAACATGCGTGGAATTTGGGATGAGTGATGCTGAATGATAGGTTTTGAGAGTGCAAGATCCACAACATAGCTAAATCTGGCCTCAAAACTTAGCAATTCCCCGTCAAGTATAAAGCGCCAGCAATAAATTCCGCATAATGCATATATATCATTTTTTATCGGTTGTATAGTCAATGTTTTTTCATGCAGTGCTACGCTTAATTCCTCGCGGCTTCCAAGTTTTTCAAAATATTCCCTGATTTGCTCTGAATTACTCAACAGTCTGTTAGAAAAGGTTGGAATTAAGATAGCTTTCTCATTGTAGAGAGCAAGAAGACTTTCAATATCACCATTATTGACAGCCAGCATCCATTCATTAAGTATATCTCCGGGTTTTTTTATCATTTTTTTCCTTTATGGATATTGTGCAAAATTTGAACTGATCAATTCAAAATTTATAGCGCCTGTGACAAAAATTATACCTGAAATAATAAATAAATTCATTAAGTATTTGGATATATCCTATTTTTCACACCTTCTGACAGATTACCGGAAATCCTCTTGCTTTATTGAAAAATAAGTGGGATTATTCTAAAATAGACCAAATATAGATTTTATAATCTTAAGGAAATACTATGAAATTTCTTAAAGCATCTAATTTAGACGTTTATTCTATAGTACTTATGGCGGTATGGACAATAATTGTTGTTAATCTAATTGTTTATGAAATGATTAGTTTGCGCAATAAAACTCATGGTATAGTGCTGGCTCAAGCTAAAACATCTTTTAATAAGGATCTGGCTTTGCGCAAATGGGTAACAAGCCATGGCGGGGTGTATGTACCAATTGATAAGAAAACTCCGCCCAGTAAGTATCTTTATAATATTCAAGATCGTGATATCGAAACACCTTCAGGGATAAAACTAACATTAATGAATCCGGCTTATGTTTTACGGCAGATAACTGAGCTATATTCTGATTTGTACGGAGTTAAAGGGCATATAACCAGTTTAAAGCCGATACGTCCTGAAAATTCTCCGGATGAGTGGGAAAAAAAATCTTTAACAATTTTTGAACAAGGGGTTAAAGAAAAATTTGAGTTTACCAATATAGATGGAAAACCTTTCCTGCGTTTTATGTGTATGATGATTACCGAAGAAGGATGCCTTAAGTGTCATAGTCATCAAGGTTATAAGGTTGGCGATGTTCGGGGAGGTATTAGTATTGCAATACCAATGGAAAATTATTTTATTCAAGAACGCAAAGATTTTTTATTACATTTGTTTTGGTATTTGATATTGTGGAGTTTTGGAGCAACCGGTATTTATTATGGGGCACGCAAAATAAAACAGAATATGTTTGAACGTGATTTGGCTTATGAAGAATTAGAAAAATATCAGGAACAACTTGAACAAATAGTCAATGACCGCACATCAAAATTAGAAAAAATAAATCAAAAATTAGAATATCTTACTATTACAGACAGTCTGACAGGCATTGCTAATCGCAGATATTTTGATACATTGATTCAAAAAGAATGGAACCGGGCCATGCGTGAATCAAAACCCATCTCATTAATTATGATAGATATTGATTTTTTTAAATCATATAATGATTTATACGGTCATCAAAGCGGTGATGAGTGTCTAAAAAAAGCGGCAATGGTATTAGATATTGAAATGAAGCGGGCTGGTGATTTTGTGGCAAGGTATGGCGGTGAGGAATTTGTAGTAGTATTACCTAATACAAATATATCTGAAGCACTTGCAGTTGCCGAGACATTAAGAACAAGTGTTAATAAACTCCAGATCGTTCATGCAGGTTCAAAAATAAATAATTATGTTTCGATTAGTTTGGGGGTTGCCTCTACTATACCTGAAAGGAATTCGCTCGTGGAAAAATTTATTATGTCAGCTGACAAAAATTTGTATCTTGCTAAAAAAGAAGGAAGAAACATGGTGAAATTCAGTTGAAGTTTATTTTCTTGATATTTATTGACGCTTTTGATATTATTCAAACTAAAATATAAGTAAGGTAAACCAATCTTTATTATGGGAAAAGTAATCGCGATTGCCAATCAAAAAGGCGGTGTGGGAAAAACTACCACGGCTGTAAGTTTAGCCGCATGTCTTGCTGCCGCTGAAAAAAAAACACTGCTTATTGATATTGATCCGCAGGGAAATGCTACCAGCGGGATAGGGATAGATAAAAATAATCTAAAATATACTGTTTATGATGTTTTGATAAACGGCAAAACCATTCTGGAAGCAAAAAAGTATACGGAATTAAATTTACTTGAAATTGTTCCGGCTAATATACATTTGACAGGGGCAGAAGTTGAACTGGTTAATATGCTTTCCCGCGAAACCCGTCTAAAAGAAGCTTTAGACAGGGAGAAAGATAAATATAATTACATAATAATAGATTCTCCACCATCTCTTGGACTTTTAACTATTAATACTCTGGTAGCTGCTGATTCTGTATTAATACCTGTACAATGTGAATATTATGCGCTTGAAGGACTCGGACAATTAATAAATACTATTAATCTGGTAAAAGAAAGGCTCAACCATAACCTTGAAATTGAGGGAGCTCTTTTAACCATGCATGATACAAGAATAAATCTGGCCACACAGGTGACGAATGAGATACAAAATTATTTTCAGGATAAGGTATTTAAATCAATTATTCCAAGAAATGTATCTTTGAGTGAAGCACCCAGTTTCGGGAAACCGATTATTTTTTACGCAATTAAATCAAAAGGTTCTCAGGCTTATCTTGATTTAACTAAAGAAATAATCAGTAAAAACGAGAAAAGTACATGAAGATTAACCCCTGAAAACAGAGAAAAAAAATGATTTATCAGTGTTCTATGTGGTTAATTTAGGAGCAGTAAATGAAAATAGCATTAGGTAAAGGATTAAACAGTTTGATTCCTCCGCGCGAGGATAAAGGGGCTGAAGTTTTGAATGTTTTAAATGAGCATGCTGTCATTCATGAAATCATGGTAGATAATATTATACCTCAGAAATTCCAACCGCGTCAGAATTTTGCCGAAGATAAGCTTCAGGAATTAATAAGCTCAATTAAGGAGCAGGGACTCATACAACCTATAATTGTAAAAAAAAGCTCCGGCGGTAAATATGATTTAATAGCAGGGGAAAGACGCTATAGAGCGGTTAAAGCGCTTGGCATGGCTAAAATCCCGGCTATAATAAAAGATGTATCTGATGAAAAAATGCTGGAACTGGCACTTATTGAAAATATCCAGAGAGAAGACTTAAATTCAATTGAAGAAGCAGAAGCATATGAAAGACTCCTTACTCAGTTTAACCTTACTCAAGAGGAAGTCGGGAAAAAAGTGGGTAAAGACAGAGCTACTATTACAAATACAATCCGTCTTTTAAAACTACCGGACCCGATAAAAAAAATGATTACTGAAAACAAACTGTCTTCAGGACACGGCAGGACGCTTCTTGCAATACATTTTAAGGAAAAGCAAATAGCTCTTGCTAATGAAATAATTAAAAAAGACCTTTCAGTCCGTCAGACGGAAGATTTAATAAAAGCTCATCTTGGGACAAAACCCCCAATTCTTAATGAAGAAAAACAAAAAAAAGATATTGAGATTATTGATCTTGAAAATAATTTGAAAAGATTTTTCGGAACTAATGTAAAAATAAAAACCAAAGGAAAGAAAGGATCAATTGTGATTGATTATTTTTCTTTGGACGAATTAAACAGAATTTTAGA
>JACQWU010000227.1 GCA_016209155.1 Candidatus Desantisiibacteriota bacterium
AATTGCAGTATTAGCTAAAATAAATCTGGAAAAATTAAATTATTTTGTTACTTAATGAAATTTGATTTAGTATTGTCCTTCATGGGTTAGCTGGAATTCAGTTTATTAAAACCATATCCCCGATAAAAAATTTTGGGGGATAACAAAAGTTTTTGACTGAAATTTTTTAATTTTATTAAAAATTGATTTGACCCAGTCTGTCTGCCTCGGGGTAACCTTATAGATTTTCAATAAAAAAGCAATTTCCCGTCATAAAGACTTAGCTGACATTGAGGCTTTGGGTGAAAAAATAGATTGAATTTATAATTATTCAAAATCCTTAACATGCTTAACTAAAGAGCGAATACCCTGAAACGCCAGTTTTATATCATGCCATGAGTGCAGAGTTAAAAATGATCTGATTAAAAATTTTGGTTCGTAATGAATTTTCCACATTTTCTGACACCATTTATTTGAATCGCATCCGCTTTTTAATATAGGCTCTGACATATCAAACCGTTCATAATTTTTGGGGTCATCTATGAACCAATTGTTTTTAAGCGCTTCATCATAAAGCGGAGTCCCCGGATACGGAATTATGACACTCGATTGAAGCGAATCCCCAAAACGTGTTTTATACAGCATGAGTTCCCGTCCTGCTTCATAAGTTTTTTTGGCTTCTTCATCTGTTTCCCACGGATAACCCATCATCGAAGTTAACATTACAATAAGACCGTATCTTTTAGCTGTCTTAACTCCTTCCATAATTTGTTCAATAGTTTCCTGTTTACGTAAACGGCGCAGGGATTCATTATTACCTGTTTCAAGTCCTACTTTGATAAGTCTGAAACCTGTTTTTTTCATAAGTTTGCAGGTTTCCTCTGTTAATGAATCGGCGCGTGCATTCGAAGAAAAAAGTACCTTACCTAAAAGCTTTTCCCTTTTCATTTCATCATGAAATTCACGCATCCATTCTATATTCCATACTGCTCCTGCTTCATTGTCATCAAAAATTTCCTGTATTTTATATTTATTTATTAGTTGTTTGATTTCCCGAACAACATTCTTAGGTGAGCGCAGACGTCTGCTGCAGCGCCAGAATGCATGCTGCCATATACAAAATCTGCATTGGCCGGGAGTGCTTTCGTGTCCTCCGCATCCTCTGCCGGTCAGGATATAAGCGCATGGATGATGTAAATATGCTTCACCGTAGAGCTCCCATTTCGTCAGGTCTCTGTCAATAAAAGGAAGCTCATCAAGATTTTGAATTAGTTCAAAATTTCCGGAATTTTTTATTTCTTTCCCCTCACGATAATAAATCCCTTTTGGCTTGTCGCTCTTACCTTCGAGATGATCTATCAGTTTTTTGAGAGATACATCATAATCACCGCCGGTCAGTACAAAATCAACATTTGAGTTTTCCATTGATTCCTGCGGGAAAAAAGTTACATGATCTCCGAATAAAACCATTAAACATTCAGGATGGGCTTTTTTATAGTTATTAATGTATTCCCAGTGCCTTCTGATTATTGGAGTTTTTGTTTCCATAGCTATAACCTGAGGATTAAAAACAGAAAGTGCGGAATCAAATTCCTCTTCAGTCATTCTTGCATTAATTCCGTCCATAAATACAGCATTATGACCAGCTGTTTTTAATATTGTTGCAGCCATGGCCGGAACCAGAGGAAAAATTCTTACTTCCAGTGAACTCGAATATCTGAAGTGTCTATTTTGGGTCAGTAAAGGATATTGTTTGTTTTTTCTTATTACAGGGTATATTACAGCAACCTTCATTTTAAAATCTCCATTTCTAATATATTTTATTTGTTCCAAACTCTTTCATTTTTACTACCTCTATCACTGGTTTAATTGGTTCTACATGTTTTACCTTTTGTCTATAGAATCCCCAGATTAATCCAAAAGCATATGAAATATGCATCACCAGGTAGATAAAAGGCATTAAAAAAAACACCGGAAATTTTTTAGTCTCAACCGTCCATCCCAGACTTGAGCCAAATGCAAACATTAAATATATGCCCAGTGGGAGATAATAAAATATATTAAACAAAAAAGGAAGAGATAAAATATAAAAAAGAAAAAACAGAGGAATAAAAAATGAAATGTTACTTAAATTAAAACCTTCAATCAGAGTTTGTTCCATTCTGCCGCGTCCGTAATTAAGATGCTGCTTAATAACAGCTTTGAAATTTTTACGCCTGCTCCGGTAGATAAAAGCTTCAGGATCATATATTAATTTGTATCCGCTTTCTAAAAGGCGATTCATAAGTTCGTTCTCTTCATTCGGATAAATTTTTTCATTCAATCCGCCTGCTTTTAAATATACATCGCGTTTCATACATAAATTGCATAAAATAAGTTCCGCTTCATTGCTTTCACGCATCTCTCCCGCTTT
This sequence comes from Candidatus Desantisiibacteriota bacterium, assembly GCA_016209155.1. Classification (GTDB taxonomy): domain Bacteria; phylum JACRDZ01; class JACRDZ01; order JACRDZ01; family JACRDZ01; genus JACQWU01. The sequence continues at coordinate 2,393 of JACQWU010000227.1, forward strand.
ATAATATCGGGCGGATACTTTTCCATTGGCAAATTTTGATGCCAGTCCCATGCCAAAACAGTGTTGAAGAAAAGTATCTCCAAAAGGTGTAAGGTTTGGCCCTCCCACACCTGCTGTTTTTGGGTCATTAAAATGTTTTTTAACCACATTAAATATTTCAGGTGCAGCTTCCGAGTCATTATCAAAAAAATAAACTATATCACCTAAAGCCACATCTACCGCTCTATTTCTCTGAGCGGATGGCTGATTCCCATAAGATACAATAATTTCAACCTTTTCTCCGGGGTAATTTATTTTATTTAATGAATTTATTATAGCGTCTATCTTTCCGTCTTTACGTACCGGGACAACAACACTAAATAACAAATTAATATCTCCTTGTAATTTTATTGTATAGCCTGAATCTGAAGTGCAAGATTCAGGTATAACAAATATCAAGTATAACAGAAAAATTACAAAAGTAAAATCCCCGAGTTTAAAATGGGTGCATCCCCTATTTGTAAACCTTGTTGCAGTTTATCGAACACGTTTACGGACTTGATAAATCAAGCCCCCGCAATATTGAATTTTCATTTTTTATCGAGATGGGAAATTTCTGTTTAAATTATTCTTGACAAGAGAAATTATTAATAATATAATTTTAAAATTCGTCATATGACGAAATATAGGAGGTGTTGTAATGCGGGATTTTATTTTTTTAACAAAAGCTTTATCTGACAAAAATCGGATTCGAATTATATTAGCGTTAAAGGAGAGAGAGCTTTGTGTTTGTCAAATAACTAAACTTTTGAATTTGGCTCCTTCAACTGTGTCTAAGCATCTCTCAATTTTGAATCAAGCTTATCTTATAGAGAGCCGCAAAGAAGGGCGCTGGGTATATTATCGTTTAGCTAATGATAAAACATTTCATTCCGTAAATCAGGCGATTAACTGGGTAATGAATTCTCTTGTCAATGATTCGAAAATTATCGAAGATAAGAAACACCTAAAGGAAATTTTAAAAATAGATGCGGAAGAATTATGTAAAACCGTAATAAAAAATATTAAAAAAAGGAGAAATTGATATGACGAAGAGAACGGATCTAAAGATTAACGCGATTATTAAAGTTTATGATCCTCCGATGTGTTGTTCAACCGGAGTATGCGGTACGAAGATTGATGAGAAGCTGATTGAATTTGCAAATGCTTTAAAAATACTTTCAAAGTCCGGAGCTACTGTTGAGCGTTTTAATATGGCCCAGACGCCCAATGCTTTTATTGAAAATATTAAAGTTAAGAAGATTATTGCCCAAAAAGGACAAAAGAGTCTGCCTCTGATTTTTATTAATGATGAACTTAAATGGTCTGGGAAAATTCCGTCCACAGAAGAAATTTTGAAAACTTTTGGAATAGATTATAAGCCGCAAACTGTCAATAAATGCGGTTGCTGCGGTGCTTCAAAATGCAACTCGTGAAAAACTTAATTCAAAAAGCCACTCGTTTTATGTTTTTTACCGGAAAAGGCGGTGTGGGTAAAACTTCTGCTTCCTCTGCTATTGCTGTCGTGCTTGCTGATTCAGGTAGAAAAGTTTTGCTTATAAGTACCGATCCTGCATCTAATCTTGAGATATTCCCAATCTTTCTATCGATAAGATTGATCCTAAAATAGAAATAGAAAAATATGTTAATGAAGTTTTAAATGAAAACAAAAGTAAATTATCGTCTTTCTAAAAGAACTGTAGTTATCCCGTGGAAAGGAGATTCTAATGTTTGAAGAGGTAAAACTTCCATTTTTTGAAAGATATCTTTCAATCTGGGTGGTTTTGTGCATTATAGCCGGAATACTGGTTGGAAGAATATTTCCTGAGGGTGTAAATTTTTTA
>JACQWU010000035.1 GCA_016209155.1 Candidatus Desantisiibacteriota bacterium
CAGGGAATTAATAAAATTTCATGGAGAGTTATATATACTTTAAAGTATTTGATAATGCAAATCTATTTAATTTTAAATATTTAATTCAATAAATTCTCTGTTTTTCTGGCCTTAACTTTATTTCTGATAATAGGGATAAGTACAAAAAGCATTAATACTATAAAAGTAAATAGAATTTTTAATGATACAATGTCTTTTAACGACGAAATAGTATTTAATTGACTGCCCGCAGAAACATAGACCAATGAACCCGGGATAATACCAACAGATGTTGTCCATATAAAAGTGATAAACGGAATTGTGGTTAATGCGGCTAAAATGTTGATAAGAAAAAACGGGAAAACAGGGAGTAATCTCATCATTAATAAATAACTGTAGCCATTTGTTTTAATTTCGTTATTAAATTTAGCCAGTTTATCTTGATAAGTTTTCTGCATCCACTCACCTAATATGTATCTGGTAAAAAGAAATGCCAATCCCGCGCCGGTTGTCGCACCGAAGTTTACATAAATGGCTCCGGGTGTTATGCCAAATAAGTATCCTGCTGCCAGCGTGAGAATAGCTGCGCCGGGAATTGATAATGATACTACTAAAATATATATGATTATATATAGAAAAACAGATGATAAATAATTTTGTTTTACAAAACTGTTCAAGTATTCTTTATTATTTTTAAGATTTTCAAATGTAAGATGATTCCCAAATTTTGTGTTTTTGATTAGCAATACCGAAATTATTATTAAAATTAAAACAGTTATTTTTTTAAATGATGTTTTCATTTGTTTATGTTTGGAAGTTCCTTCTTTTTTGGCTTTTTACCAAACTCATAAAAATATTTTAATATTTTAATGAATAAATTATTTTGTAAAGCATCGATATAACATAATTTAGCTGATTGTTTCAGTACGTCTGAATAGGAAGGATAAGCATGAATAACTGATTGAATTTTAGAAAAAGGAATTCCCAATGATTTTGCCAATTGGGCTTCATGGATTATTTCTCCCGCCCGTTCTCCCAGAATATGCACACCTACTAAATTTGATTTCCCGTCACAAATGAATTTCGCAATACCTTCGCCTGTCAAATCTATTTTTCCTCTGTCAATTTTATTATACTCTGTACAATAAATTTTTATTTTATCCCCGTATTTAAGCCTTGCTTCCTCTTCAGTCAATCCTGCATGCGTCAATTCCGGGTCTGTATAAGTGCACCATATTACATTTTTGTAATTTAAATCTTTTCTTATTGGGAGTAACATATTGGTTACAGCGGTTACTGCCTGATATTCTGCTATATGACTAAATTGGTAAGGACCAACCACATCTCCGCATGCATAAATATTAGGGGCTGTTGTTCTTAATCTGCTATTTGTTGTTATTCCTTTTTTTGTATATTGAATACCTGCTTTTTCAAGAGCTAATCCCTCGACATTCGGAACCCTGCCGACAGCTACCAGAACAGCATCTGTAGAGATTTCATAATTTTGTTTTTTTTTATTTTCCGCTTTGAGTATTATTTTTCCATCCTTACCTGAAAATTTTAAAGCTGATGTATTTGTTAATAAATTTAATCCTTCTTTTTTTAGTATTTCCGAAAGCCGTTCCCCCAATTCTTTATCCTCACGGAAAAGTATTCTATCCGCTATTTCTATAATAGTCACATCTATCCCTAACCTGTTTAAAGCCTGGGCAAGTTCAATTCCTATCGGCCCTCCTCCCAGAATAATCATTGATTTTGGTAAAACTTCGAGATTAAAGAGTGTATCATTAATTAAATAAGGGATTTCGTTTATTCCATCGATTAGCGGGACGAAGGCTCTCGAACCGGTAGAAATTATAAAATTTTTAGATGATAATATCTTCTCATCAAGTCTGATATTATGATCATCAACAAAAGAAGGTTCCCCAAAAAGAATATTTATTCCCATTTTTTCAAAACTTTCCGGTAAATGACCGGTATAAACTTTATTTATAATTGAATGAACAAAAGGTATAACATTTTTTGTATCAAATGATAACGGAGTTTTTAGATCTATCCCGAAATCTCCCGCATTTTTTAAAATATGCGCTATTTTGCCTGCTTTTATAAGCGCTTTGCTGGGAACGCATCCAAACCATGTGCACTGGCCGCCAATCTTATTTTTTTCAATTATGGCGGTTTTAGCTCCAAAACCGTTCGCTAATTTTGCGGAAACAAAACCACCGGCACCACCCCCAACAACAATTAAATCATAATCATATTTTTTTTTCATTTAATATATTCCTGAAGATTGTGAAAACCGAAGATATATTTTGACAGGTAAGAATATGTGTTTAAATGATTAATTCCTGAGTACTTGTTTCTGGCATCAGGAACAAAAGTATTGGAATTGAAACCAAGCAGATAATATCCTCCATCGCTTGCCGGCCCTATTACAACATCATGATTATTTAAGAATAAAAATGCATTTTTAATAAATTTGCCGGGCAGATCGGGCAAATCGCTTCCGATAACAATAACTCGTTTAAATTTCAGGGAGAACGCTTTGATAAAACAATTTTTCATCCTACCCCCGAGATCTAATCCATTTTGCGGCATATACAAATATTTTCCACCCATCCAGTCTATAAATTTTTTTTTTGCATTCCCTGGATAGAAACAGATATATAATTTGATTTTAAGTTTATTTATAGTAGATAAAATATCCATGACAAAGTTTTTGTAAAGTTCAACTTTGTCTATTTTTTTAAATCCGGAGGAAAGTCTTGTTTTGATTTTACCATTTTCCGGATATTTGACGAATAAAAGCACGCAGCAATCATTCATTGTTTTCCTCTAAAGATAAAATTTAAATATCACAGATCGTAATTGTGATGTCTGAAGTCTGAGCTCTATATTAGTGCGCCTATACAACTGGATCCTTCTCCTGCTGTGCAGGAATAACAATGCTCAGCGGTAATAATTTCATTTTTGTTATAAATAAAATCATCCATATTTTCTACTTCCATAATTTTCCCTATTTTATCTCTTATTGGAAGTCCTGCCGCCTGATTAAAGTCACAATTGTATAGAATTCCCTGCCAGTCAATATTGATTAAAGAACGGCACATAATATGAGGTACAATCCGTGAATTAAAATTACTGGCAAGCAGTCTGATATATTGTTCCATTTTACCGTTTAATATAAGGTAATTTTTAAACCTGCCGAGAGGAGCGTTTGTTAATGTTAATAATTTGTTAAAGATAATCCCGTATTTTTTAAAAAGATTTTTTTTAAAATCTTTTTCCAGTTTTTTTTGAGGAGCAGGCAAAAATTCACCGGCGGGATTATACATAATATCAAGAGGTAAATCTTTTCCATAGCCAAGTGAGTTCAATTTTTTTAATGCCTTTATGCTTTTTTCGAATACACCATTTCCCCGCTGTTTATTTACATTTTTTTCTGTGTAACACGGCAGGGATGCTATCAGAGTAATCCTTTTTTCCCTATACCATTCGGGAAGCCGCTCCATCCCATTTTCATAGAACACTGTAAGGTTTGTTCTAACCATAATTTCAGTGCAAACCCTTTCAGCGTATTCAATAAAAAGTCTGAACCCGGGATTAAGCTCAGGACACCCTCCTGTTACATCAAGAATAATTCCGGGATGTTTTTCCAAAAATAGTATGATTTTTTCCATAACATTAACACTCATTATATTGGAACCTCCCGGTTCTGCGTAGACATGGCAATGCCTGCATCGCTGATTACACGTATTACCAAGATTCACCTGTAATGTTTTTAGATTTGTAAATCTTATATAATCCGAATTAATGTCTTTTATTGTTTCTTTAAAATTACAATTCATCATTGTTAATCGTTTTCAAAATAGCCAATATTCTGCCCAATGGCTCACTTAAATATTTCTGCAAAAAATAATTTCATAGCTTCCCATGATCTTTTGTCAGCCTTTTCATTATAAGCCACCCCTTTTGAAGGGTCGTTTCCTGAGTCTGGATTTGTAAAACTGTGAACAGCGCCCCCGTAAATATAAACCTGCCAATCAGCATTCGATTTTCGCATCTCATCCTGAAATCCGGACATATGTTCCGGTTTTACACTCTTATCATCGCCGCCGTGTAGAACTAATACTTTTGCTTTAATTTCTTTTTTATCATAATTTGGAGCATCAAGACTTCCATGAAAGCTTACTACTCCCGATAATAATGCTCCGCCGCGAGCTAATTCAAGAACCGTTGTTCCTCCAAAGCAATAACCTATTGCCGCGATTTTATCAGTATCAGTGAGATTATGTTTTTTTAACACATCAAGTCCTGCATTAGCTCTGGCTCTCATCAATGCTCTATCGCTTCTATATATCCCGGCTAATGAACCTGCTTCCTTAAAATCCTTTGCTATTTTTCCTTTCCCGTACATATCAAGCGCAAAAGCTATATATCCCAGCCTCGCTATCTGTTCAGCCCGTTTACGGACATATTTATTATGCCCCCACCATTCATGCACAACCAGAACTCCCGGACGTTTTCCTTTTACATCATCATCATACGCAAGATAACCTTCGAGCTCAGTATTGCCATGCTTGTAATCAACTACTTCAGTGCGGAGTTTAGCTGAAATATTGACAGACCAAAATAAAATCAACCAGACAATCAGCAGGTTTTTCATGTATATCCCTTCCATTATGATTTTATCTATTTCATATTGATCGCATTTCTTTTTTCATAAAGATTATACGCAACCTCGCTGATTTTTTTATCCAATTGTGTTTTTGATAAATGATCCTTTGAAACTTTAGAATTTAAATCTAAACTTGTTTTTTTTGCCATGGTAATATCTCCTTTTTTTTTTATAAAATTAAGTTTGGTTAAATTTTATAGTAAAATATAAAAATGTAAATTGGCTTGTACCGCCTTTTATTGACTTTTTTACACTATTTTTCATTAAGATTTATCAAATAAATTCGCATCCCTGTAATTGATATAAGTCGCGTAGCTGCCCGAAAGGTTATAGGCATCGTATCCATTTTGCATCAATATTCTTACGGCATTATGCGCCCTTACACTGCTTTGACAAAAGACCGCTGTTTTTTTGTTTTTAGGAATTTCATTGATCCTTTCCCTGAGTTCGTCCAGCGGGATGTTTACGCTTCCGGGTACACTGCCTCTTTTAAATTCAGCGGGAGTTCGTACATCCAGCAGGAATTCTTCACCGGTTAGCCTGTCCCAGTGAGTAAATCCGGATAAACCGTTTACATGATTTTGCGCCGCCATTCCAATAAAATTTATTGCGTCTTTTACCGTCCCATAGGGTGGAGCGTAAGAGAATTCAGCCTCTGCGAGGGCGTTCATAGTAAGTCCATTTTTAATCGCAAGCGCGAAGATATCAGTTTTTTTATCTACTCCGTCTTTCCCGATTATCTGTGCACCCAGTAATTTCCCGCTCACAGGATCAAACAAGGTTTTAATCGACATCTGCGATGCTCCGGGATAATATGCCGCGTGATTGGTTGTATGGGTATATATTTTTTCATATTTTATCCCTGAAGCTTTGAGTATTTTCTCTGACAGGCCGCTCATCCCGGCGGTAAGAGAAAAGACATTAACGATCAAAGTCCCATAAGTCCCGTTATATGTATCATCGATTCCAAAAATATTATTTGCTACGACAAGCGCCTGTTTAGCAGCAGGCCCGGCAAGCGGAATATAATGATTCTGCCCTGTCAGAGGGTTCAGTGTTTCAACGGCATCGCCAATAGCATAAATGTCAGGGTTATTTGTCTGCATTCTGTTATTTACACTCACACCTGTTTTCCCGATATTAAGCCCCGCGTCTTTAAAGAGTTTTGTTTCCGGCATAACACCAATGGATATTATTATAATATCGCATGTTACTTTATCACCTGATTTTGTTTCAACAATATATCCGGAGCTTTTTTTAATAGCTGTAACCTCTCTGCTAAGAATAATATGTATCCCGCTTGACTCCAGTTCCCGGTGAAGAATAACCGCCATATCTTTATGAAACGCCGGCGTAACCTGGTCAAGCCTTTCTCTTAAAACAACATCAATATTTCTTAATTTAATATTCTCAGCCATCTCGACGCCTATGAACCCGCTTCCGATAATAACAGCCTTTTTCACAGAACCTGAATCAAGCTTCGCTTTTAACCGGTCGATATCGGGTAAAGTGTGTATTGTATAAATATCTTCAAGATCAATACCTTCAAACCCGGGTAAAACCGGTTTCGCGCCCGGAGAGATAATGAGTTTGTCGTATCTCTCAACATATTCCAGCCCTTTTTTAAGATCTTTTATACGGATATTTTTGTCTTTCGGGTTGATTGAAACAACTTCGTTATTTATCCTGACATCGATATTGAATCTCTTTGAAAAACTTGCCGGTGTTTGTAAAAGCAGGCTGTCCCGTTCTTTTATTATTCCTCCGGCGTAATAGGGCAGTCCGCAATTCGCAAAAGATATATTTTCACCCTTTTCAAACATAATTATCTCCGCCAGCTCATCCAGCCGCCTGTATCGTGCTGCTGCCGCGGCTCCACCTGCAACTCCGCCGACTATTAGCAATTTCATAGGAATCTCCTTATAGTTTTTTTTAATTAACTTTTGTTATAGAATACTAATTTTATAAAATTTGTAAATTAGCCGTTTCTACTTTTTTATGACTTTTCTCCACCCTCCCTATTAATTTACAAAAAATTTTTATAGTGGAAAATTATCATAAAAAAGTGGAGGTTGCATCTTTATATTTTTACGCAAAAGCGTAAAATAAATATAAACAATAAAGAAATGATGCAGTAGGGAGGGAAAGGGGGCATTATGGAAAAGAATATGGGGATAGTTGATAGAAGTATACGAATAGTAACAGCTGTTTTTTTTAGCATTCTGATTTATACAAATCAGATATACGGAACTGTTGCAATAATTTTAGGTGTTTTTGCCATTATATTTATTCTGACAAGCCTTATAGGGTGGTGTCCGCTATATAAACTTTTGGGAATATCTACACTTAAAAAAAAGGAACAGTAAAATTGGAAAGATAATAATGAAAAAAATAAATTTTGTAGTTATTGCCTTTATAATTACATCAAAAATAGTTTATGCGCAGCACGAACATCATTTAACATTTAAAGAAGACACAACAAGTATAAATGTGGAAACAAATATGGATATGTCACATCCATACTTGCTAAGCCTGCCAATGAATAGAAATGGCTCAGGTACATCATGGATACCTGATGAATCCCCTATGTATGGTTATATGCTGCATTTAAATAAATGGTTATTAATGTTCCATGGCAGTATATTTTTAAGATATACCGGAACAGACATTACCAGAGAAGGTTCAAAAGGTGCTGCTAAATGGGATGCTCCTAACTGGTTTATGGGTATGGCTCAAAAACAAATTAAAGAAAACGGATTGTTAAAATTCAGTCTGATGATGTCTCTTGAAAAATTAACTGAATCAGGCAGGGGTTATCCTCTATTATTCCAGTCCGGTGAAACATGGAACGGGGAAAGACTCGTTGACAGGCAGCATCCGCACGATTTGTTTTCCGAGTTAAGCGGCGCTTATACACAAAGAATTAATAAAAATATAGATGTAATTTGCTATTTCGGTTATCCGGGTGAGCCGGCATTGGGCCCGACAGCATTTATGCACAGGGCCTCAAGCTCAAATAATCCGGATGCACCGCTATCGCATCACTGGCAGGATGCATCGCACATTACATTTGGAACAGGAACACTTGGAGTTAGATATAAAATGTTGAAAATTGAAGGTTCTATTTTTAATGGCAGCGAACCTGATGAGAATAGGTTTGATTTTGATAAAGCTAAATTTAATTCATTAAGCTACAGATTATCATTAAATCCGACTAAAAATTTTGCAATGCAATTTTCTCAGGGATTTCTGAAAAGTCCTGAAGCTCTTGAACCTGATATTAATGTTATAAGGACAACAGCTTCTGTAATTCATAGTTATGTTTTTTCCTCTGTGAAAAATATTAACACAACTACATCATGGGGAATGAATGATAAAGAATCCGGAAATATAGAGCACTCATTTTTACTGGAAAGTGATTTGAAAATAAACAAATTAAATGTCTATGAAAGATACGAATTTGTTCAAAAAGACAGCGAGGAACTCAATCTGGCAGAATTTGATACTGAAAAAAAATTCATTATCACTTCTTTAACTATTGGAGCAAATTATAAAGTTTTTAATATTGGGAATACTGATTTTTCGCTTGGAATTCAGGGTAATATATATTTTACACCTTCTGAGCTTCGTACAATTTATGGAAATCGTCCTTTATCAGCTCAAGTGTATTTAAAAATAAATCCGTCATTAATGAATTAAATTGAATAAACAACCATTTCAAAAGGAGTAAATCAGGATGAAAAAAATAAAATCTTTTTTGTATCTTATATATCTTATTTTGTGTATTACAGCAATAAGCTGTGGTACAGGCAAAAATAAAAATAAAAATTCAAATGCATATGGAAATAAAACAAATTCAGCGCCTATTGCTGATGCGGGTCCTGATAAAACAGTAATAGTAAATACACTTGTAATTCTTGATGGAAGTAAAAGTTCGGACCCGGAGGGAGCTTCTCTTACTTATAAATGGTCATTGTCTGTCCCTGATCAAAGTCAGGCTGTTTTATCCGATAGTACTTCTGTAAAACCAAAATTTACACCTGAAGCAGCCGGAACATATATTGCTAAACTTATTGTTAATGATGGAAATTCTGGAAGCGCTCCTGATACTGTTATTATAACCGCAAAAATAAAATCATCTGCAAATTCAGCACCTATTGCAAGCGCAGGAGATAATATAACCGTAGCAGTTAATACTATAGCTACTCTTGATGGAAGTAAAAGTTCTGATCCGGACGGAGATTCTCTTACCTATAAATGGTCATTATCTGTTCCTGATCAAAGTCAAACTGTTTTAACTGAAAGTACTTTAGTAAAAACGGAATTTACACCTGATATTAACGGAATATACATTGCTACGCTTATTGTTAATGACGGGCTAATTAATAGTAATCCTGACAGTATAACTATTAATGCTGCTGCTATTTCATTTTCGAAAGATGTTCAAACTATATTCAACAATAATTGCATAGGATGTCATTCACAGGGAAGCTTAGCTTCTTTTTTTAGGTTAACATCAGAAGTCTCATACTCGAATCTGGTAAATGTTCAGGCTGAAAAATCATCAGGTATTAGAGTTATCCCTTTTAATTCAAGTAACAGCATATTAATTTTAAGAATAAGCGGAAACAGTGTTGGAGCGCAAATGCCAAAAGGCGGATCTCCATTAAATAGTCAAAATCAGAATTTAATAAAAAAATGGATAGACGAAGGCGCCAAAAACAATTAAAAATAAGGTTTTAGCAGCTTTTTCTTTTTGGTAAAGTTACTGAGACTTCTGTTCCTTTGCCCTGTTCACTTTCTATATTTATTGAACCTGCATGAAGATCTATTATCTGTCTGCATACAGAAAGTCCAAGTCCTGTTCCTTTGGATTTGGTGGAAAAAAACGGGTCAAATACTTTGCCCAAATTTTCTTTGCTAATTCCAGTTCCATTATCTTTAATACAGACTTTCAACGATTTGTTATTATCATCAAAAGTTTTTATTTCTATCAATCCATCAGGTTGAAAAACAGAGTCATAAGCATTGTTTAATAGATTAATAAATACCTCTTTTATCTGAAAAGGGTCTGCTTCAATAAAAGTATCTTTGACAGATTCAAATTCTTTTTTTATTGGAATATTTTTCCCGGGTTCTTTTTTAAGATCACTAACACATTCATTAAGAATTTTATAGAAATTAATATTCTTATAATTTGGGGGTCTTATGTTTGAGTAAAATAAAAGGTTATTTATTATTTGTTCACTTTCGAGTATTTTATTTTCGATATTATTTATGGAACGTTCCACAGATGGATCTTGAATTTTTCTTTTGATATTGTAAACTGCCATTTGTAT
>JACQWU010000233.1 GCA_016209155.1 Candidatus Desantisiibacteriota bacterium
GCGCCAGCCCTCTCTTTGCCAAACATTTCGTAATAGCTGATGTCAGGGTTGTTTTACCATGATCAACATGTCCTATTGTTCCTATATTAATATGCGGTTTCGTACGTTCAAATTTCTCTTTTGCCATTTCTTTATCCTCCTAAGTTTATAAATATTTTTTTACTGATTTATTTTTGAAGCTCCAAGAATATACAGGCCTTCTATCCTTTAACTTTTGCAGTAATCTGCTCTGCTATATTTTTTGGGACTTCTGAATAATATGCAAATTCCATGGAATATGTTCCGCGTCCCTGAGTTTTTGAGCGCAAATCCGTAGAATATCCGAACATCTCTGCAAGAGGGACGGTCCCTTTTACCACTCTGGCATTTGCCTGATGTTCCATCCCTTCAATTTTTCCGCGCCGAGAGCTTAAATCCCCTATTATATCTCCCATGTAATCTTCAGGCATTACAACTTCAATGCTCATTATAGGTTCAAGAAAAATCGGATTGGCTTTTTTGGCACCATCTTTAAAAGCCATTGATGCTGCAATTTTAAAAGCCATTTCTGATGAATCAACTTCATGATAGGATCCATCATATACTGTTACTTTAACGTCTACTACTGGATAACCGCCAAGCACACCGCTTTCCATTGCTTCAATAACACCCTTCTGCACCGCCGGGACATATTCTTTTGGTATAGTACCCCCAACGATATCATTCTCAAATACAAAACCTTCGCCGCTTTTCTGCGGTTCCAATTTAAGCCATACATGACCATATTGCCCGCGTCCGCCTGACTGCCTTATAAATTTACCTTCAATATCAACGGCTTTCTTAATAGTTTCTCTATATGCAACCTGCGGTTTGCCGACATTGGCATCAACTTTAAATTCCCTAAACATTCTGTCAACAATTATTTCCAGATGCAGTTCTCCCATTCCGGAAATTATAGTCTGACCTGTTTCTTCATCTGTTTTTACCTTAAAAGTAGGATCCTCTTCTGCTAATTTACTTAAAGCGATTCCCATCTTTTCCTGATCTGCTTTTGTCTTAGGTTCAATAGCAACGGAAATCACAGGGTTTGGGAAATACATTTTTTCCAATATAATAGGTTTATCCATATCACATAAAGTATCCCCGGTAGTTGTATTCTTAAGTCCAACAGTCGCCGCAATATCTCCGGCTATAACAAAAGGGATGTCTTCTCTTTTATTAGCATGCATATGAAGTATTCTACCTATTCTTTCCTTGTAGTCACGTGTGGAATTATATATATATGATCCGGAATTAAGCTGTCCGGAATAAACTCTAAAATATGTAAGCCTTCCTACATAAGGGTCTGAGGCAATCTTAAAAGCAAGCGCTGAAAATGGGACATCTTTGCTTGCATTTCTTGTGTCATCCTCTCCTTTTAGACCTACTCCTTTTACAGGCGGTAAATCAATAGGGGAAGGCAGGTAATCAACGACTGCATCAAGCAATGGCTGAACACCTTTATTTTTAAAAGACGAACCGCATAAAACAGGATAAAACTTTCCTGTAATTGTTTCTTTGCGCATAGCTCTTTTTATTTCATCGTTTGTTACTTCTTTGCCGTCCAGATATTTGCTCATAATTTCTTCATCATTTTCGGAAAGAGCTTCAATCATTTTATCTCTGTAAGCTTTTGCATTTGCCATAAATTCAGGAGCTATTTCTTGAACATTATATTTAGCACCCAATTCTTCTCCGGTCCAGATCACCTGTTTCATCTCAACAAGGTCAATAATACCGGTAAATTTGTCCTCCGCTCCAACCGGCAGTTGAATGGCTACAGCATTTGCTCCCAATTTCTCTCTCATTGCTTTCAATACTTTACTAAAGTCGGCTCCGATTCTATCCATTTTATTAACAAAAGCAATCCTCGGAACATGGTATCTATTAGCCTGTCTCCATACTGTCTCAGACTGCGGCTGAACACCTCCGACTGCACAAAAAACAGCTACAGCTCCGTCCAGGACACGAAGCGAACGTTCAACTTCAACCGTAAAATCCACATGCCCCGGGGTATCTATAATATTTATTCTAAAATCTTTCCAGAAACAGGTGGTTGCCGCTGAAGTAATTGTAATACCTCTTTCCTTTTCCTGTTCCATCCAATCCATCTCAGTATTACCCTCATCAATATCACCTATTTTATGGGTAACACCTGTATAATATAGAATACGTTCCGTTGTTGTTGTCTTCCCGGCATCAATATGTGCCGCTATTCCTATATTTCTTAATCTTTCAGCTGGAACTTCCTTAATCTGCATTTCATCTCCTAAATAATTCTTATAATTATTACCAACGATAATGAGCAAAAGCTTTATTGGCATCTGCCATCTTATGAGTATCTTCTCTTTTCTTTACTGAGGCACCGGTATTATTAAAAGCATCAATTATCTCCGCTGACAACTTTTCTTCCATACTTTTACCGGCTCTCGCTCTCGCAAAATCAATTATCCATCTCATCGCCAAAGTTACTCTCCGAAAAGGCTTAACTTCAATAGGCACCTGATAAGTTGATCCGCCAACCCTTCTGGATTTAACTTCTAAAAGAGGTTTAGTATTTTCCATCGCCTGCTTAAAAACTTTAAGAGAATCTTTTTGTGTTTTTTTTTCTATTATATCTAATGCCCCGTAACATATTCTTTCTGCAATAGCTTTTTCCCCTTCTATCATAATATGCCCTATAAATCTTGTAATCAGCTCACTATGATATTTATAATCAGTCGGGATATCTCTTTTTCTTATTACTTTTCTTCTAGGCATTAAAACTCCTCCACTTTATAAAATGTGCAAATTGTTTATTTATTCCTTAGGTGTTTTCACTCCGTATTTAGATCTGCTCTTTTTACGATTTTGAACACCTACCGTATCCAGAACTCCGCGTATAATATGATATCTCACACCTGGCAAATCCTTAACTCTGCCTCCGCGTATCAGCACAATTGAATGTTCCTGCAAATTATGCCCTACTCCGGGAATATAGCAGTTCACTTCTATTCCATTTGTGAGCCTGACTTTAGCAACTTTTCGCAGCGCTGAATTAGGTTTTTTCGGAGTTGTAGTATAAACTCTTATACACACTCCGCGTCTCTGAGGGCTTCCTGTGATAGCAGGAGACTTACTTTTAACTTTCACTCTCTTTCTTCCAAATCGAATCAATTGATTTATTGTAGGCATTACTTCTCCCCTGAATATAAATATTTTTGTCAAATATAACAGCTATAAAAGATAGTAATTATGATGGAATAAAAAAAGACTAAAATAAACCATAAAAAAGATATTCTATCAAAAGCAGATTTCTTTGTCAAGAAAAAAGTTGAATAACTTTGAAGAATTATTATACTGTTTATTTTCTTGTTTGTGGTTTAAATCCAGATGGGACTTAGCTGCTATATATACTAATATATTCAGCCAGTTTCCCAAATGAGTTTATAATATATCATACTAATTTTCAAAAAGCAAGTGTTTTTTTTATTTTTTATTCTTTCATTTGAATTTCAATATTTCTATAATAGTCCATACCTGTTCCTGCAGGTATTAAATTCCCGACAATAACATTTTCTTTTAATCCGCGCAAATCATCCTTCTTACTGCATACAGCCGCTTCGGTCAGCACGCGAGTTGTCTCTTGAAATGAAGCCGCAGAGATAAAACTTTCAGTACGCAGAGAAGCCTTGGTAATTCCAAGCAATACTGTCTGCGCCTCTGCCGGTTTGTTCTTCTTTACAGCCGTTCTTTCATTCTCTTCTTTAAATTCAAACTTATCGACTTCATCGTCAGCCAGGAAATACGTATCTCCGGGATTTGTTATTCTTACTTTTCGGAGCATCTGACGCACAATCACTTCAATATGCTTGTCATTGATATTAACACCCTGCAGTCTATATACTTCCTGAATTTCATTGACCAGATACTGCTGAAGCGCATTCTCACCCTTAACCCTTAGTATATCATGGGGATTAAGAGGTCCGTCCATCAGCTGATCTCCGGCTATTACTCTGTCACCATCACGCACACTCAAATGTTTTCCGCGCGGGATTATATATTCTTTTTCCATTCCTGTTTCTTCATTTATTATTTTAACTTTACACATACCTTTTACAAATTCACCAAGATGTACAACTCCGTCTATTTCCGTAATGATTGCGCATTCCTTTGGTTTACGCGCTTCAAACAGTTCGGCAACACGCGGCAGACCGCCTGTGATATCTTTAGTTTTACTTGTTTCTCTTGGTATCTTTGCCAGAACTTCGCCGACTCCGATTGCATCGCCGTCATTATGCAGAAGTATAGCTCCTGTTGATATCGGATAACTGGCGATAACCTCGCCTTTTTTATTTTCAACCAGTATCTGAGGAAGAAGATTTTCTTCTTTATGTGGAACAATTATACGCCCGCGAAGTCCGGTTATCTTATCAAGCTCCTCGCGCATTGTCACACCTTCGATAATATCTTTAAATAAAATTTTGCCGTCGACTTCTGATATTATCATTGTGTTATATGAATCCCATTCAATAATAAGATCGCCTTTATTTACTTTCTGTCCATCCTTAACATGAACAACAGCGCCATAACTTACTCCGCACTTATCCAGTTCTCTATCGTTTTCATTTACAATAGAGATGCGTCCCTGCCTGCCTAAAGTAATAACTGTTCCATCTTTTTTAGTTAAAGTTTTCAGATTAATATATTTAATTATACCTGTATTTTTTGCTTCTACTCTAGATTGTTCTATGACCTTACTTGCTGTTCCCCCGATATGGAAAGTACGCATTGTAAGCTGTGTTCCAGGCTCTCCGATAGATTGAGCCGCGATTACTCCAACAGCTTCGCCAAGGTCTGTCACACGTCCGGTGGAAAGATTTCGTCCGTAACATTTTGCGCATACTCCACGCTTTGTTTCGCAGGTAAGGACTGAACGGATTTTTATTTTTTCAATTCCGCATTCTTCAATATTCATTGCTATTTCTTCTGTAATTTCCTGACCCGCCTGCACTATGATTCTGTCGGTAACGATATCAGTAATATTATCCAGAGCAACACGCCCCAGGACCCTGTCTCTTATTGATTCAATAAGATCTTCACCTTCTTTTATCGCGCCGACAACTATACCATTTACAGTACCACAGTCATCTTCCGTAACAATCACATCCTGCGCAACATCAACAAGTCTTCTTGTCAGATAACCGGAATCAGCTGTTTTTAAAGCGGTATCTGCAAGACCTTTACGCGCACCGTGAGTGGAAATAAAATATTCTAAAACTGTAAGGCCTTCACGGAAATTAGCAGTAATCGGAGATTCTATTATTTCGCCTGAAGGTTTTGCCATAAGTCCGCGCATTCCTGCCAGCTGTCTTATCTGCTGCTTACTTCCGCGCGCTCCGGAATCCGCCATCATAAATATCGGATTAAATTGTTCACCGGGTAATCCTTTCGGTTTAAGACCGTCAAACATTATATTACTTATCTCTTCCGTTACATGAGTCCATATATCAACAATTTTATTATGCCGTTCACCGTCAGTAATAATACCTTTTTTATATTGTGATTCTATAATATTAACTTTTGCTTTGGCTTTTTTAATTATGACATCTTTTTCAAGAGGTATCTTTATATCATTTATTGCTATAGAGATACCTGCCTGTGTCGCTTCTTCAAAACCCAGTTTCTTCAGGGCATCCAGTATCTCTACGGTTTTTTCCTGTCCGAACATCTTGTAGCACATAGATACTAATTTTATTAAAAGTTTTTTATCAACCCGCTCATTTAGAAACGGAATTTCCGGCGGCAGAATGCTGTTAAAAAGTACTCTCCCTATAGTGGTTTCTGTCAATATCCCGTCTATTTTCATTTTAATCCATGCGTGCTTACCTACTTTCTTTAAATCATAAGCCAGCATAGCTTCTTCAAGTGAAGAAAAAATAATTCCCTCACCATGTTCTTCTTTTTTCTCACTGGTAAGATAACTTATCCCAAGCACAATATCCTGAGTCGGCATTGTAATAGGGGCACCGTTCGAAGGTGAGAGCAGATTATTTATTGAAAGCATTAATACTTTTGCTTCAGTTTGAGCTTCAAGTGAAAGCGGTACATGCACTGCCATCTGGTCTCCGTCAAAATCCGCATTAAAAGCAGTACATACCAGCGGATGCACCTGAATCGCTTTTCCTTCAATTAAAATCGGTTCGAAAGCCTGAATTCCCAATCGATGTAATGTAGGAGCACGGTTTAAAAGCACACAGTGACCTTTAATTACTTCTTCAAGAATATCCCAAACTTCGGGCCGTTCGCTCTCAACTATCTTTTTTGCACCCTTAATTGTACTGACATAACCTTTTTCATCAAGCTTTTTAATAATAAACGGTTTAAATAATTCCAAAGCCATTTTTTTAGGCAGTCCGCACTGATACATTTTTAATTCAGGACCTACCACAATTACTGATCTGCCTGAATAGTCAACTCTTTTTCCCAGCAGATTCTGTCTGAAGCGTCCCTGCTTTCCTTTAAGCATACTGCTCAATGACTTCAATGGCCTGTTGCCGGAACCTTTTACCGCTCTTCCGCGGCGGCCATTATCAAATAATGCATCAACAGCTTCCTGCAGCATTCTTTTTTCATTTCGAATAATAACGTCAGGTGCTTTAAGAGAAATCAATTTTTTTAATCGATTATTTCTATTTATTACCCGTCTATATAAATCGTTTAGATCCGAAGTGGCGAACCTGCCTCCGTCAAGCGGAACCAGCGGACGCAATTCAGCAGGAATAACCGGAATAACATCCAGTATCATCCATTCGGGTTTATTCTGCGATTTCCGGAAAGATTCAACAACCTTCAAACGCTTGGATATTTTTTTACGCTTCTGAAGGGAATTTGACTCTTTAAGCTCTTTTCTTAAATCCTTAGATAATGTAATAAGGTTAATTTCTCTTAAAAGATCTCTTA
>JACQWU010000177.1 GCA_016209155.1 Candidatus Desantisiibacteriota bacterium
CCATCCCGGGGTCAAATCTCATAACGGGATGAATAGTCCCATCACGTGTCAAAACAGGATTAAAAAGATTATTATAAAACACATGCTCTTTTGGAAAAGTAACAGGCAGAATTTTTTCCAATTCTGAACCTGCATAACCCGAAGAATTTTCACCAGTTAAAAATAAAAATCCGCCGCCGGTCTTTTCTACAAAATTTTTCAAAAGCACAATCTGTTTATCTGTTAAATTACTATAAGGAACACTGCTTTGAATTATTATATTATATTTGAATAACTGTTTTTCATCCGGGAATATGGTTAAAAACCGTTTATCAATATTGAAAAATTCGTTTTTATTTTTATATACTAAATAGTTTATTTCCAGATTTTTATCCTCTTCCAAAATCTTTTTAATAAATTTAAAATCAAGACCCGGAGTTCCTTCGATAAACAAAATTTTTAGCTTTTCTTGTATCACCGGAAGATAAAAAACCGCTGTATTATTAACTGTGATTTGTTCTCCGGGCAGCGGAGCAATAACTATTGAATACCTGTGCCATCCGCTTGACAGGGGTTTAAATTTTATTTTAGTATTTTCCACCCCGTCTTTTTTTATAAAAAATTTATTCCGTGCTATTTCTTTTTCCTCTTCCATTAATACAATATCTGTACTTTCTCCCTGACACCTGCCTGTCTTGATCGTTGCTGTAATATCCGCATCTATATCAAGATACACTATATTATCGGGTTCAACCTGAACCAAATGGATATCCTTTATTTTCTCCTCATTCCCAATTCCAACAGTATAAACAGGTAAATCAAAATCACGCCCTTCGGATAAAGATTCTGCAAGGGAGGGATCACGCCCATCCGAAAAAAGTATAATTCCATTCAAATCATTCCCTATATGTTCGCGAGATATTATTTTTAAAGCATCGCTCAATTGCGTACGAAATCCGGCTTGAGTGAAAAAAGGAACTATATCTTCTCTCATAAAAGGTTTAAGATAATCAGAAAATACATACAATTTTACTGAATTATTTTTTCTTAATTTATCAAGTACCATGCTGTTTTCACTGCTGAAAATAGAATTTATTTTATCTAATCCGGATATCCCTTTATTATCTTTAACAGCCATACTGGGTGAAACATCCACAAGAACAGCTATTTTACTTTTTTCCTGTATATTTTTTTGAATAAGAAGATAAGGTTGAAATATGGCAAAAATAAGCATAGAAACAGCAGCCAGTTTAAGCCCTAACAATAAATAGCGGTATGAAAAACTGATATTTTGTAAAGTTCTTAAATAGGAAAATATTATAATAACTGATGCTGAAATAAAAAGGACAATTATAAACCACAATGGAAAAAAATTTTCTATTAACAATTCATACTCCTTTTCTAAAGTGATTTGCCACAAGTGTTTCTATTACTATCAATAAAAGCAAAACAATAAATAGTATCTTCCATATTTCACCTTTAAACCAGCCTGCCAGGACTGGACCGGTAAAATTCTTTACAGGTAAACTAAAAGACAAATGATTGGCACCTGTCCCGATTTTTTTTATTATTTCTTCTTCACTTATCGATTCCAAATCCGATTCAGAAAAGTTTAAATTAACAGCATAATTTATCTTCTTGCTATTATATTCAACTTTATATTCAAAACGATAAAAAGAATAAAAAGGTATTCTTTGCAATACCTTTAAAGTTTCATCCTGTAATATAGAAAAAATCGGATGTTTTAATTCAATTGAATTTATAAAAAAATAATTCTCATTTTGAACATCTGCATTTGAAGAAGAAGAAATCTGATACGATATTCTTGATGGGAATATTCCAGATCCATTTTTAAATATTTCCTCGTTATATTTTTCAGGAAGAACACTATCTCCCATAAAAAATAATATACCCGCCCCCCCTTTAACACATTGTTCCAGAACTTTTATATGCAAAGGAGACAGTTCAGATACATTTGAAAAAATATAAATATCAAAATCAGAGAATTCAATTTTATTTAGCTCATTCTGTTTTATTTCTGTGATTTTAAAAATAGAATTTTCATCTCCGGATGGATTAAGCACAGTATCCAGATAAAAAGTTTCATCATTCAAAGGACTTGTGCCGGGCCTGCCATTAACACTTAAAATTCTTATTTTGTCAATTACTCGAATAGAAAAAAAATACTTATTATCTATCGGCATAAAATCTTCACCGGTTTCAATATATCCGCTGTGAATACCGGATAAATTAAAGGTGTAATACATTGAAATCTTTTTTTCCCCGAAAGGATCAATACTAATTCTCTGACTTACGACTCTCTGATCATCAATTACAAGACTTACAATCTTATCACTTATCCTTTCCCCCCCAAAATTTTTTATCAGGGCAGAAAAACGCACAGCGTTACTGCAGTATTTGATGCATTTTTTTGCCCTACATTAACAATATTAATTTTAATTTCAGGAGAAATTATTCCATGAGCGGGAACAGTGCTCCAGCCGCTTTTCTGCAAATCAGTAATAATAATTATTGTTTTGCTTCTGTTTACTGATTTTCTGAATAAACGATCAGCGGTTTTTAGCGCTTCCCCGATATCTGTTGTATACGGAGAAATTTTAATATTATTTAGTTCCTGTATTAAACGCATTTTGTCATGGGTAAATCCGGGAGATTTTAGTACGGGAGAATTTTTTGATGAAAAAGGGATTATACAAATTTCATCCCTCTCGGACATAAGATTGAGTATTGCGCGCACTTCATCTTTTGCCTGATCAAGTCTTGTAACATTTGTATCTATCATTGACATACTATAGGAATTATCAAGAAGTATTACGGTACTGGAATTTTCACCTTTTGAAAGAGACATCCCTCCGTAAGCATGCATAAATGGTTTTGCCAGTGCAAGAGCGACTAATATAAGAATAAGCATACGTACCAAAAGCAATAATATCCTGCTTAATTTAACCCGCCGTAATTTTTTTTGGCTTGCCATTTCTAAAAAATGGATAAAAGAGAAAGGAATTGTTTCAACATTTTTTCTTATAAAAAAATGTATAATTAAGGGCAGTATGCTGGCTAATATACCTGCAAGAAATACAGGACTGATAAAAGAGATATCCCACATAATTTCCTTTCTAACTTTAACATATTCTTCAATAGTTAAATAACTGGCAGCGGGGTCTATTGTAGGGGCTTGATTTATCAAGCCCATTCATCAACATTTTTTCGGGTTCGATAAATCGAACCTCTACACTTTTTCATAAGGATCAAATAATTTTTTATATTCTTCTAAAGCATATCTGTCGGTCATTCCGGCAATGTAATCTAATATAACCTGAGTAGGAGATTCTTTTTTCAACTTATTCTGTACTCTAAACGGCAGTTGAGCGGGCTGGCTTTTATATATTTCAAAAAGACTGCGGATAAATCGCTGAGCTTTAACAGTCATACGTACTACCCTGTAATGGTTATATAAATTGCTAACCAGAAAATTTTTTAACTCTATATTCTTTTTTTTCATACCGGAACTATAGGAAACAACATTCTCTTTATGTTTTCTAATACCGTCCAGAGTTTTTATTTTATATTTTTTTATATTTTTTTCAGTTTCTGCGGCAACATCCTCTACCAGAGCATTTATAATAAGCTTGATTATCTGATATTTTCTTTTTTCCACACTTAATTCAGGATATTTTTTTGTTATTTCATTATAAAAAATTTTCCATAATTCCAATTCTTCAAGCTGTTTTTCTGTTATAAGACCTGAGGCCAGCCCATCGTCAAGATCATGATTATTATAAGCAATTTCATCGGCAATATCTACAACCTGCGCTTCCAGTGTCGGACATTCCAGAGAGTCAAACTCAAAAGATAGCGGAGAATCATGATATGAAGTATGTTTAATTATCCCTTCCCTTACTTCCCAGCAGAGATTAAGACCGGGGAAATCCGGATAGCGTTCTTCGAGTACATCAACAACTCTTAGACTTTGACGGTTATGTTCAAAGCCTCCTTCATTCTGAGTAAGTTCATTTAATTCACGCTCTCCGGCATGGCCGAAAGGAGTATGACCGAGGTCATGCGCCAGTGCAATTGCTTCAGTTAGATCTTCGTTAATACGCAAAATGCGGGATATAGTGCGCGCTATCTGCGATACTTCCATGGTATGTGTTAATCTTGTACGGTAATAATCTCCTTCATGATTTACAAACACCTGAGTCTTATACTCCAGTTTTCTGAATGCGTTACAATGAACTATCCGGTCACGGTCCCTCTGGAATGAGCTTCGAGCTTTATGCTCAGCCTCCGGGTATTTTCTTCCTCTGGAAAACCTGCTCGTCATAGCATAAGGTGCTAAAAAAGCAATCTCTCTTTCCTCAAAACTTTTTCGTAGCAGCATTTATATAATCTCCTATAAAAATTATTTGCACTTAAAATCCTTCCGCCTTCAGTCTATAAACCTAAATAGTTACAAATTATCATTTTACAAGAAAAACCATACATTCTCAATAAAAATAATCATTAATTAATTCATAAATTCGCACTTGCCATTTTTTTCGTAATATAGTATATAATATAAATAAATATTATAAAGATAAAGAAAGGCTGCAAATGCAATTAAAACGTGTTGAAATCTATGGATTTAAGACTTTTGCGGATAAAACCGAACTTCTGTTTTCACCGGGTATGACAGCAATTGTCGGACCGAATGGATGCGGGAAAACAAATATTCTTGACGCAATCCGATGGGTGCTGGGAGAGCAAAGCACAAAAGTTCTACGCAGCAATAAAATGGACGAAGTAATATATAACGGCGGACAGAACAGGAAACCGCTCGGGATGGCTGAGGTATCGCTTACTCTTATAAATAATAAAAAAGTTCTGCCCGTTGAATATGATGAAGTAACAATAACAAGACGTTTATACCGTTCGGGTGAAAGCGAATATTATATAAATCAATCCGAATGCCGGCTTAAGGATATAAATGAACTTTTTATGGATACAGGAATGGGCTCACATGTTTACTCTATTATTGAACAGAGCCAGATTGATCTTATATTAAGCAATAACCCTTCCCTTCGGCGGATGCTTTTTGAAGAAGCGGCAGGGATAATGAAATATAAAACCAGAAAAAAGGAAACAATGAATAAGCTTGAGCAGACTGGACAAAATCTGCTCAGGGTTAATGATATTATTCAGGAAGTATCAAGACAATCTGATATTCTTAAATCTCAAGCCGGCCGTGCGAAAAAGTATCTGGAATACAGAGATGAATTTAAGGAATTAGAAAAAAGACTTATTTTGCAGGAATATATAGATTTTGATCAAATATCTAAAACCTCCGGTGCCGCGCTTACAGAGCTGGATGAAAAAAAATCAGGGATACAGGCAGAGACTCTTAATCTTGAATCAAAGATGGACGCTTATAAAGTTGAGATTATCGGTATTGACAGAAAAATAACTGAGGAACATGAAACTCAATTTAAAGTTGATATGGAATTGGACAAACTTGAAAGTGTTATAGCCTTTGACAGAGAACGTTTAGGTAATCTTGAAGTACAAAAAACAAAAGAAATTGAAAATAAAGCTTTATATGAAGATAAGCAGAATGAAAACCAAAAAAAATTATCTGAAATAAAATCAGAAATTGAAAAAAACAATATTGAAATCGGGCAGTATAAAGAAAAACTGGAAACCGCTCAGACTGCGCTTTTTGAATTAAAAAATCAGTTAACAACTAAAGAAAATGATATTGAAAAATATAAAAATGATGAATATGAAATAAAAAAACAAATAGCTTCAAGAGAAGCTATATTAAGTACACACGAAAGCAAAACACAGGAAATATCAGATAAAAGAAAAACTGTTGAAAATGAAAAACAAGAGCTTTTACAGTCAAAAAAAATGCAGGAAGAAAAGATATATCAGCTCAGGCAGGAAATTGACAATCTGGAAAAAGAAAAAACTGATAATAACAATAATATTATTTCAAAGTCAAAAGAGCTTGAAAGATTAAAACATGAATTAAATGAAAAAAAAGATCTTCTTTACTCCAAATCCGAATTAAAAACCGAAAAACAGTCCCGTCTCAATACTCTTAAAAATTTAAAAGAGAGCATGTCCGGCTATTTTACAGGTGTAAAAGAAATATTTCTTGAAAAAAAAAGCGGCAATTTAAAAGGCTGCCTTGGTGTTGTAGCTGATTTTATGCGCACTTCCTCAAAATATGAACGCGCTCTTGAAGTGGCTTTGGGATCCAATATCCAGAATATTGTTACCGAAACCGCTCAGGATGCAAAACAGGCAATAGAATATCTAAAAAGTAAAAATAAAGGATGGGGAACATTTTTGCCTCTGGATTTGATTTCATCTCAAAATAATAATGACACTGAATCCAATATAAAAAATCATGAAGGTGTGCTTGGATTTGCTCTTGATTTAATTGAATTTGATCAAAAATATCTATCAATAATGAAATATTTGTTAAACAAGGTTGTAATTGTACGTACGCTTGATGATGCGATTGAAATAGTAAAAAAAGGAGCTGGAAGATCCTATAAATTGGTAACACTCGACGGTGAAATGACAAATTCCGCGGGCGCGATAACAGGAGGAAGTCTGGATAAACGTACAACAGGACTTCTGGGCAGAGAAAGAGAAATAGAAGAACTGACAAAAGATGTACGCATACTGGATGAAGAGTTTAAAAATGAGCTGGGAATTGTTGAAAATGTTAAAAACCGGATATCCATACTGGAACCTGAAATTCAGGAACTGCAAAAAACTTATCGTTTAAAAGAATTCAGCCTGATTGAAAAAAATAATTTAAAAATTCGAATACAGGACGAACAGGAATTAATAATCCGCCGGTTGACAGAATCAGAAAATATATTAACAGCAATTGATACTGAAAATGAAAACTCATTGCAACTAAAAATTGTATCAGAAAAAGACCTTTTTGAACTTCAAAGCCGCTTAATGGAAATAACACAAAAAACAAAACAATATTCTGAAATAAAAGATCAGGATAAAAAGGAGCATGATGAACTTCAAAATAAATTAACTGATATAAAAATAAATCTTGCTTCAAAACAGGAAAAATTTCTGCATATTGAAAATACTGAAAAAAATATTATAAAATCCACTGAGGAACTGGCAGTTGCTATTAACAGATGTATGGAAAATTTAAATAAAATTAGTCAGGATAGAATTAATCTTGAAAATGATATTAAAGAAAAAGAAAAATTAATATTTGATTTATTTGAAAAGAAAAAAAATCAAAGCAAGGAAGTATTTGCTATAGAAGAAAAACATAAAGAACTTCAGGAAATAATAAGGAATGTTGAGGATGAATTAAAAATAAAGAAAAAGGATTTTGATAAAATACAGCAGGAATGGTATGAACTTGAGGTGAAAAATAAAGAAATACACCTTAAACTATCCGCGATTACAGAAAAACTTAGGACTGATTTTTCTATAAACGCGGAAGATCTAAAAACCATTGAAATACAGGAAGAGCTTGATCGTGAAGTTTTAAAAGAAAAAATAGAACTATTGCGCACCCGTATGATAAAGATGGAACCTGTAAATGTAATGGCTATTGAAGAATATAAAGAAGTGTCCGAGCGTCAGGAATTTCTGCTTACACAGAGAAAAGATCTTGAAGAGGCTCATGATTCTCTTTTAAAAACAATAGATAAAATTAATCGCACCAGTGAAAAAAACTTCAAAGAAACGTTTGAATTGATAAAGAACAACTTTATATATGTATTTAAAAAATTTTTTCAGGGAGGCACGGCAGATATAATACTTGTTGAGGGACCTGAGAATATTGACCCCGGTATAGAAATAATCGCACAGCCGCCCGGGAAAAAACCACAGACAATAACGCTTCTTTCAGGAGGAGAAAGAGCTCTTACCGCAATAGCTCTGATATTTGGAATATTCATGGTTAAACCAAGCCCATTCTGTATTCTGGATGAAGTTGATGCTCCGCTTGATGATAACAATATAAATAAATA
>JACQWU010000178.1 GCA_016209155.1 Candidatus Desantisiibacteriota bacterium
CGGAGTGGATGGGTTATAAATATCCTGCCAGCTTGTGTCACAATTTAAATATCCTCGCCTCCTCCGCCATATACATTCCCAATTGCATAATACAACATCCTATCCTCCCCAACATAAGAAACCCATATTTCCGTTGCCCGTGATCCGCTATCCGTAGTCATAGGAATCTATTTAATACCTGAATCTTGCACTTCAGATTCATAAATCGCCAATACATTCCGAAATCCTGCGTCTTCGGCAATTTTGCTCCTCACCGTACTGGGTAAGTACGGTTACGTCATAAAATCACCTGACAGACTTGTTTTTCGGGTATCTTGGCGATTTTACCTGAATCTGAAGTGCAAGATTCAGGTATTAATTATTTTTACATTTTAATTTATTCATCCATATTAAAATGTATTTATTGATTTATTCTTTGCGAGACTAAAGTCTCGCACTACATAATAATTATATTGTAATGCGAGGCACGAGCCACGCCTGCTACTGGCGTTATCCCTAATATCTCTACCACTCACGGTAAACTAATTTCCTCCGTCTCTATCCACCCCTTTCATATCTCGGCGCAAATTTTATTCTCCTTCTGAATTATTATTTATGACTTCTGTATTTATTATCTGATATTCCTGCACGAAAAATCTTAAAATCTCTTGACACTACCGTTTTTATTTGGTTAAATTGAAGATAAAGATGTATTTAAAAGGAGAAAAAAATGATTAATTATAGTTTAAAAATAAAAGTAATATTGTTGCTATTTAGTATTATTATCACAATTTCATTTTTACCTATTTCCTGTGGTGGCGGTAAAGGAAGTGAAAAAACAAATGATAGTAATAATGATAATGATAATGATAAGAATGATACCACATCGCATTATGATACAACAAAACAATATGATACGACAAATTTAAATGATACTACAAAAATTTATGACACAACCATACATTATGATACAACAAAGGCAATATATTCAACAATTGGTTCTGCTGGCGGAAAAATTACTTCCAGAGATGGATTAATGACTTTGGAATTTTTGACAAACACATTAGATGAAGACACGAAGATTGTAATAATTAACAAAAATAAGGATGATCTTCCAAAGCAATTTTCCGCTATTAATCCTGATTCAGGATATGAACTTTTGCCAAAAACTTTAAATATTAAAAAACCTGTAAAAGTGACTTTTGAATTACCGGGGGCAGTAAAAGTTACTGATAGTACAATTATAATTGCAATTCCTTTTCCGGCATTTTCAAATGAAGATAAACTTGCATGGTTTGACAGTGTAAAATTAAATATTAATAATCCAATTCATCTTCCTACTATTAAAAAATTCAGAAAGCTTATGGAACCGGAATCATTTTCCGGTCAGGTTTCAGGTGAAATGCCTGATTGGGCAAATAAAAGCGGTGGTATTGGTGTAGGTGGCAATACAACTTTAGGCGGTACAAACGGAATAACAATCAGACATTATGTTTCTCCTGATCTTACATCAGAATTTAATTTTTCTTTAGATCTTGGAAATATACCGCAATGCAGCAATATCACATAAAAATGGAATCAGTATACATGAACTTATAACCGGAGCACCTGTTCTTGATATCCCTTCTACTTCTTCATATATGTATGGTGTGCTTTTTATGAATTCACCTGAATATATTAATAATGGAAATGTTAGATCCGATTGTCTTATTAGTTATGGATTTTCCGGAGCATATACATCTTTTTGGTATGAAACTGCTTTTGGGGAGTCAACATTGTCAAGCGCTAATACGGAAATATCAGATGCATGGATACCTTTAAAAAATACAGCCGGTTATAATTTGAATTATGGGGAAGTTGCTCATACAAATAAAACCGTTGAGTGGAAACAATATAATACAACTAACCATATTTGGGAAAGTCGTAAAATATTATATTCTGATTGGTTTGCAACTACTAATCAGTTTAATATGCCGGTAAGCGCGCAAGGCGGATTTGATAGTTTTGCGCTTATTGTAACCCAGGGATTTGGTATCCCGGGTGAATTATGGTACGGGAACATTAATGACACAAAAGGTGTAAAAGTCGGAGAGGTTGGTACCTGGCCCAAAAAAATTCGCGGCGTCAATGGTTTATGTTTTGTAACAAATTATCAATCAAATGATTTAACAGTAATAAAATGGCCTGTTTCATCAATAAAACCTGAAATACTATATAATGTACCTGTAGGGAATGGACCTGTAGGTATAGATCTTGGAATTGACAAAGATAGCACCATACATGTATTAACTACAGGATTTAATGATAATACTTATACAATAACTCAAATTGCGCCTGACGGCTCATTAAAATCAAATAAGACCACAACATTAACTAACTGTAATAATCCTGGACATGCTTCATTTATAACAAAAAATAAAATTCTTATAACAAGTTACACTGACAGCACATATGTTATAGTTACAAGAGAGACCAACTAATATTAACTGAAATTATAATAAAGATTGCCCATTATGTTCAATTTACGCTTGGAATAAAATTAGATGCAGCGGAAAACAGAATATATATTCATATAAAAGTATAATAGCTGACACTAAATTTATAATTGAACATTGAACTATGAATAATATAAAAAAAGATCAAAAATTTTTATATGTAGATAATCTACGGGTATTTCTAATAATACTGATAATTATGCTTCATATTGCCATTACTTACGGTGCCTCCGGGAGATGGTATTATTATGAACATACAGAAAACCTGTTGTCAGTGGTGCTTCTTACGGTTTTTTGCGCAGTGGTACAGTCTTTTAGCCTGGGATTTTTCTTTATGATAGCAGGTTTTTTTACACCAGGCCCATATTCAAGAAAAGGGGCAAAAGACTATATGAAAGGAAGGATCAAGCGCCTTGGCATTCCTTTTCTTTTTTATTGCTTTTTAATAAATCCAGCCATACTGCACATCTTATTTGTTGTTTTGAAAAAAAAATCTATAACTTTCTGGAATTATTTCGGTTCAGTCCGTTATGGTTTGTAGAAACGTTGCTAATCTTCGCTTTTTTTTATCATTTTTGGCTAAGATATAGCAAAATGAAAATTCCCAAAATAAAAGAATTAACAAATACGCATCTATTAATGTTTGCATTTGTGTTGACGATTCTTAATTTTATTATCCGTATATGGTGGCCCACCGGAAAAAATTTTTCAAATCTGCAATTTGGTTACTTTCCTGGATATATAGTTTTTTTTATTGCAGGGGTAATTGCTTATGAAAATAACTGGTTTCTGAATTTCAATGATTCTATGGGGATGCTTTGGTTCAAAATCTCCGGAGTACTTATTTTATTATTACCTGTGGTAATGATATTTGGCGGAAGTGTAAAAGACCTGAGTCCTTTTATGGGAGGGATTTGCTGGCAGTCGATGGTGTATTCTATGTGGGAAGCTTTTACGGGTACAGGATTAATTACTGGATTTTTTGTTATTTTTCGTAGAAAAATGGATTTTCAGAATGATATAACAAAATTTTTATCGGATAATGTTTATTCAGCTTATATTATTCACGCACTGGTCATTATATTTTATGCGTACGCGTTGAAAGACATATATATGCATCCTTTGATCAAGTTCGTCTTTGTATCGGTTACCGGAGTAAGTTTATGTTTTTTAATTAGCCATTTTCTCGCAAGAAAAATCCCTTATCTAAAAAAAATCCTGTGATCGGCTGGTTAAGGAAGTAAAGGAAGGGGCGTATTTGTAAATTTTAGGGATGCACCTGAAAGTATTAAAAAACTTGACTATAAATATTATATATATATAATTAAAGATTAATATTAAATAAATAATATAGTGTCGTAAAAATTCATTAAAGGAGCGTTTATGCACTTTGTTATTCCATTTTACAGTTTACAGTTTTTTTATTGGCTAATTACATTAAAAGGATGCACCCCTTGTGGAGGTATTTATGGATTTTAGAAAAAAGATAATCTTAGGCAGAACAGGACTTCTTGCAGGGCGTCTTGGACTTGCGGCAAGCTATGGCGCTCCCACCGAAGCTTTTGAGGAAGCATTCGAAAAGGGATGTAACTATTTTTACTGGGGTTCATTTCGTAAAGATACAATGTGCCGGGCAATAAAAAATATATGCGCGAAAGGTAAACGTGATGACTTGATTATTGTAGTACAAAGCTATTCGCGTTCACCTTATTTGATGGAAGTGTTTTACAAAAAAGCTTTAAAATCTCTCGGACTTGATCATGCTGATATTCTGCTTCTGGGATGCCATAATAAACGTCCGGCACAGAAGCTTATTAATAAAGCCATACAGATGAAAGAAAAAGGATATTATCGTTTTCTTGGTATGTCCGGACATAATAGATTACTGTTTCCTCAAGTAGCTAAAGAAGGGATATTTGATCTTTTCCATGTAAGATATAATGCTGTGCATCGCGGTGCTGAAAAAGAAATTTTTGTTCCTCTTCAATATGATTCACGGCCCGGGATAGTTTCATATACAGCAACATCATGGGGACAACTGCTGAATATAAAAAATATGCCTCCCGATAGCACTATACCGCCAGCTTCCGACTGCTACCGCTTTGTGCTTTCAAATTCAAGTGTTGATGTATGTATGTGCGGACCGCGGGATTTAAGCCAGATGAGAGAAGCCTTAAAAACATTAGAACTCGGACCGCTAAATAATGAAGAAATGGAACGCATTAAAAAAATAGGAGACTATATCCACAAGTGATTAATTTACAACAATAAATGGCAAACCAGGACATTTTCCCTGCTTCATAAATTCTTTTGAATTCCGGATTTCAGGATGAATTTTCATATAATATTCCTCAATTACTTCAATCGCTCTTTCTGCATCTTTTTCTGATACAGCCAGCAGGTAAGTATTGCCGCAGCATCCTTTATTACATTCAGACTCAGGAAGAATTATACATGGAATATTTTCATTATCAAGTATATTAGAAAGAACTTTAATCCAGTCTAATTCACCTTTTCTTATAATAACAGAATTTTCAGAATCATTATTTACCTCTTGCTGTCCTTTCTGCTTTATAATTCCATTTTCATCTGGATATACAAGAACCTCACCACAGTCTGCACAGCATTCAATATGTTCATAATATTCCTCACCGCATCCCGGACACTTTTTTATTTTTGACATCGTAATTTCTTTCCAAAATTATTTATCTTTTTTCAACCTGATTTCTAAATTTTCATATTCCTGCCATAACTCAGGAGGAAGATTTTTTTTGAACATAGTAAAAAATTTATTAATATCTTTTAATTCTTTAATCCAATCTTTTTTTTCTATAGCAAAAAGCTTTTCCAGTGAGCCTTGCGGAAGTTTTAGTCCTGTCATATCAATATCACTTATATTTGGGATATACCCTATCGGAGTTTTAACTGCTTCCACTTTATTATTGCACCGATCAAGTATCCATTCCAATATTCTCAAATTTTCGCTATAACCCGGCCACAAAAATTTTCCATTTTCATCCATTCTAAACCAGTTAACATGAAAAATCTTCGGTTGTTTTTTCATGCGCTTACCCATATCCAGCCAGTGAGCAAAATAATCATCCATGTTATAACCGCAAAATGGAAGCATAGCCATAGGATCACGCCGTATTTCTCCTAATTTACCAACTTGAGCGGCTGTTCGTTCAGAAGCCATAGTGGCTCCTATAAACACACCGTGCTGCCAATCAAAAGCTTCATATACAAGCGGCGCTAAATGAGCTCTGCGTCCGCCAAAAATGATTGCTGAAATAGGAACTCCATGATGCTGGTCTAGACGAAAAGATACCGAAGAACAATTAGTAACCGGAGCTGTAAACCGGCTGTTTGGATGTGCACCCATGATACTTTTTCCATCTTCGTCTAAAATACCGGGTCTCCAATTCCTTCCCTGCCAATCCATTCCATCCTGAGGAATATCTCCATCTGCACCTTC
>JACQWU010000179.1:0-8730 GCA_016209155.1 Candidatus Desantisiibacteriota bacterium
AGAAAAGAATTAAAATAAATAACTAAGGAATTTTGATGATATATAAAAAACGATTCTTTTTTATGATTGTTTTTTTTTATGTGCAGATATTTATTCCTCAAATAAAAATAGTATCCGCTGAGGATGTAAGCAGGTTTTCTTTTGCGGTCGTTGCCGATCCAAGGGATAGAGGGGATACATGGAAAAATGCCCTTATTGAAATACGTGATATGAAAACAAATCCCGACCCTAAATTTAATCCGGTTGAATTTATAATAGTTGCCGGAGATATTGATCCTCTTGAAACAAGATATAATGAATTTAAAGACATTTTTAATAATTTTAAAAAGATACAATTATTCCCGGTAATTGGCAATCATGAATTTGAGGATAATAAAAAGCATTATATCTATGCACGGGATATTATAATTCCAAATATTCACGGTCTTGTTCCAAGACACGATAAATCATGCGATTATTATTTCGATTATAAAAATGTTAGGATTATAGCAATTGACGGATACAGTGAGCTCGGGAAAGATGGTGTTATAAATAGCAGGGGTGTTGAATGGCTGGAACAGATTATTAAGTCAACGCCTTCCTCGGTTAATCATATTTTTATATCTTACCACAGTCCGGTTTTTCCGCGATTTAACCATACGGATTTTGAATCAATAAAAGAAAGAGAGGCTTTATGGAACATGCTGGTCAGATATAATGACCGGGTAAGAGCTGTGTTTAATGGGCATACACATTTTTATTATCGTATGCGTATTTTAAATCCCTCCGGCAGTAGTGTTAATGATCAAACCAGTTTTCCTGATGAAGCAAATGGTATTTTTCAAGTTGATGCAGGTGCGGTTGGACGTGGAATACTAAGTACCATAGTGAAAGTGCAGGTAGACGGATCTGATTTATTTTTTAGAGTTTTTCAAGCAGAAAACGGTACCGGTAAAATTTTTCGTTTGATAGATGAGTGGAATTTTAAAAGTTCAGATAAATAGACTGAAGGTAGAAGACTTTTAGGTACAAATTATCTGTAATAACTAATATCCTTCAGCCTTCAGTCTAAACACCTGAATTTGGAATTAACTTTCCTTTATTTTTTTTATATTATTTTTACAAACTTGCACCAGTGTCTGTCTGCTCATTATCTCATCAAATCGGCTTTGCCCCTCTTTATTTTCATTTGTACTGCTATATTTAATAGCATTATTATAAGAAATTATTGATTTTTCTAATTCATCTATTTGAAAATAAAGATCTCCAAGGTAAAAATGTGCCAGAAAACAACAGGGATTAATGTAAATAACCTTTTCAAACTGTATAATGGACTCACATATATTTCCATTATCTTTATAAATTACACCTAAAAAAAAGTATGATTCATAAAAAAGAGGATCAACTTCTTTTGCCTCAAGACAAAGCTTTAAAGCTTCATCTGTTTTCCCGTTATTTAAAAATTCCTCTGCTTTTTTTAAAAGAAGTTCGGATTCTTCTCTAATACAATGCTTAAGTTTAGAAGGGGAAGTTATTTCTAATGATTGAATTTTCTCCTTTTCTTTATTTCTCCTCTTATCCTCAGAGTATTTTGACTTCGTTACATCCGCTTCAATGACATTTTTTCTTCTTTCCGGAAGTTGAATAAGCCCGGACTTATCATCATCTTTTTCCCATGCTATATTCCTTTTAACTGTTATATTAAGCGTATCAGGTATTCCCTTGCGATAAAAAAATGCATTTTTGTATTCAACAAGGGTGAAGGATTCTTTACACTGATTTAAGGTCTCAGAATGGCCGATAAAAAGATATCCGCCTTCTAATAGACTATTATAAAAATTGTGAATAACTCTTTCAGTTGATTCATGTTTAAAATAAATAGTAACATTACGGCAAAAAATTATATCCCAGTTTTTCATTTCACTTAAAGGATAAGGGATTTCAATTAAATTAAAATATTTATATTCTACCAGCTTTTTTATATTTTCCTTTATTGCATAATTATTTTCATCTATTCTGTCAAAGCAGGATATCCGGTAATTTTCATTTACAAGGCGCATACTCCATTTTTGATAGACTCCTTTTTGTGCTAATTCTAACACATGCGGATTTACATCAGTCCCCAAAATATGGATATTCCAGTCTCTTATATCAAGAATTGTATGAATAAGTATCATTGCAATCGTATATGGTTCCTCCCCGCTGGAACATCCGGCCGCCCATATATTAATTTTTTTATTTGCCCCTTTTTTTTTATTTAAAATCTCCGGAATAACAACATCCTGTAAAGCTTTAAATTGTGCCGGATTACGGAAAAAACAGGTTTCATTTATTGTGATTAAATTCAATAATTCCTTGAATTCAGTTTCACCGGCTGGATCATATTTTATGAAATTGTAATATTCAGAATAATCATTAAATTTATTTTGCGTTATTCTGGCTAAAAGGCTTATACTTAGAGGATTGAATTTATTATCGTTTAGATAAATTCCGCTTTTTTCATAAATAAGATCTCGGAAAAGTTTTAATTGGGGTAAAGATAAGTTTTTATTTTTTATTCTTTGACTATACATATTCTATTTCTTCCGGATTTTTTCGCCTGATAAAGCGCTTCATCAACAGCTTTAATTATTTTTTCTCCGGTACTATCGACCAAATCTTTTTTGCAAATTCCAACTCCCAGACTAATGGTCAGGTGCAGCGGTTCTTTTTGCCCGGAAAAACAGAACTCTTCAACAGCTTTTCTTATTTTTTCAGCAACAACTGTTGCTCCATTTATATCAACTTCAGGTAAAATCACAATAAATTCTTCGTCGCCATAACGAACGGCAATATCATTCTTTCGTATTTCCCTGCGAACTATTTCCGAAATTTCTTTTAAAACTATATCTCCCTGAATATGGCCGTAAGTATCATTTATTTTTTTAAAAAAATCAATATCAAACATTAAAAGTGACAATATTCGTTCATAACGCACCGCTCTATCTATTTCCTTCGGAAGAATCTGCAATAAATATCTTTTATTATATAATTTTGTCAATCCATCAGTTATTGACATATCCGCAATTTTTTTATATAACCTGGAATTATCCATTATAATTGAAGTTTGATTAACGATAGAATCTAAAAGATTTCTGTCTTTATCAGTATATGCTTCGTCTTCTACACAACCGAGAAGTAAAACACCTATAGTATTGCCTCTGCCTGAAAGTTCTGAAATTAAAAATGAATTCAATTTTTTAGCTAAAAAAGGAGTCTCTTCTTTATCTTTTTTTTCAACCATCTGCACAGTCAGCTCATCTTTGGCTATCTTTATACCTGCTATTTTATTGAAATAGTCCAATATATTATCTATAATCATATTTTTATTTTCTTCTGACTGATTATATCCATGGTAAAGCAAAATATTTTTTTCTTCACCTAATAATATTGCTCCAATTTCAAACCGGATAATTTTCCGGAGCATATCAAATATCGAAAAAATTGTTTTTTCCTCATCGTATATAGTCCGTCCGATGTAACTAATCTCATTTAAAACTGTTGATTCCAGCAATTTTTTATCGAGCAGATCATTTACTCTTGTGAAAATATCTGTTTGGCTGATTTTTATTTCTGCGGTTTTATTTATTACACTTTTTTTTTGTATATTTAAAAGTTTTTCAACAGTTTTTATCAGTTCAGGAGCTTTAAATCCTTTAATCAGGTCTTTTAATAAATATTCATCCGCTCCTGTATGCTTTGCCCAAAATTTATCTATTGGTTTATCCTGAGCAGTAAGAATAATAATAGGGATATTTGAAGTTAGAACATCATCTTTTAATAATCTGCAGGCCTGATAACCATTCATCTTCGGCATAAGTATATCCAATATTGCTAAATCCGGCATTACTGTATAGGCTTTTTCCACTGCTTCAATACCATTTATAGCTGTAAAAACTTCATATCCTTCTTTTTCTAAAATGAATTTTACCATAGTAAGTATTGTTGCCACATCATCGGCAATAAGAATTTTCTTTCCCATATTTTCCCTCATGCTTTCAAATTTTACAAATATTTTATAATTGTTTCTGCTATTTTATCAAGAGGAACTATTTCATCGATAACACCGCGTTCGATAGCCACTTTTGGCATACCAAATACGGCACAGGTTTCCTCATTTTGAGCTATGGTCTTACCGCCTTCTTTTTTTATGCACTCTATTCCACGCGCTCCGTCATCGCCCATCCCTGTCATAATAACTCCAATAGCGTTTTTCCCAAAATATTTTGCAATTGAAGGTAAAACTATATCTGCAGAAGGCTTGACTCCGCCAACCGGAGGAGAATCTTCATATTGAATTTGCCCTTTATTATTTATAATCATATGACAGGTATCAGGAGTAAAAAGAACCTCTCCGGGCTTAATCATATCTCCTTCCTGTGCCACTCTTATTTTTATTTTACTCATCGACTGCAGCCAGTCAGCTAATCCCTGAATAAAACCCTTACTCATATGCTGTACAATAACAACTCCGGCAGGTAAATTTGGCCCTCCTGTAGATGCGGCTATTGCAACTACACGATTGCAAGCCCCTGATTGCTTCATCCCAAATTTAAAATTTTGTAATCTCATAATTGAGCTTTCTATCCCCGTGGTAATTTTTGCTTTAGATAGAATTTTTATTTTTTCAATTAAAATTTTTCCTATATTCGGATCGCTTGCAATCTTATATACAGGCGGTTTATTTATTAGATCCAATGCTCCGGCTTCCAGCGCTTTAAAAACCAGATCGGATTTAGGCGTATAACTTGCAGTAACTATTAAAATACGGGTGGGGCAAATCCCCATAAGATGACGCACAGTTTGAAACCCATCCATATCAGGCATTCGTAGATCCATAAGAACAATATCGGGTTTTAGCTGGGGAATAATGTCAATAGCGCTTTTGCCTCCATTTGCCATACCAACAACCTTAATCTCAGGATCTTTTTCTATTACAACTTTGATTAATTCTCTTACAGTTTTCAAATCATCAACTATTATAACTTTTATCATATAAACTCCTTATTAAAAGAAGCAATGAGTGATGAGCAATGAGCAACGAGTTCAAAAAATACTCATTGCTCATCACTCATCACATAATTAAAGAATTAATAATTTCCAGAAGATTTTGCTGATTAAATTCAGCTTTTGTAATATAAGCATTTGCTCCCACGCTGATACCTTTTTTCTTGTCTTCCTCACTTCCCAGACTGGATACTATTACCACTGGAATTTTTTTATAATTTTCATCTGATTTTATCATTTTAACAAGTGTCAAACCATCCATTTCCGGCATTTGAATATCGGTAATAACTAAATTAATATTTAATTTCGCCAACTGTTCTAAAGCATCCTTTCCGTTTTTAGCTAATACCACTTTGTATCCATAGGATTCAAGAATAATTTTTTGCAATTGGCGAATAGTCAGTTGATCATCGACGACTAAAACAGAAGGAGCTTCAGCTTTAGTTTTTTTATCCGTTTTTTCCATTAAATTCCTGATTTCTTTCTCCCTGGCTTTAATCATGAGCTCAAACGGGCTTAAAATTAAATCAACCTCCCCGCTTCCTAAAATAGTTGCCCCGATAACAGCGCTTATATTCTGCAGTTTGTCTTCAATACTTTTTACGACAACTTCATGCTCATCAACAAGCTCATCGACAACAAAAGCTATCCTTTTTTGTTCACTTCCAAGAATAACAGCCGAGAGTATATCCGGTCTTCCTTCCTTTTGTTTCTTTTTTCTTATATTAAGAGTAATGTCCATCCATACCAGAGGAATAATGTGATCATGTACAGAAATTGCTTCTCTCCCTTCTATAGTATGAATATCTTCATATTTTATATTTATTGCTTCTTCCACATTTAGAGAAGGTATCCCCATAAGCTGCCCTTTGACCCTGACAATTAATATATTGGTAGTTGTTAAAGAAAGAGGAATCAGAAGTATAATATTTGTTCCGATTCCAGAGCTATCGGATTCAACATCTATTGATCCATTTAATATTTTTATGTTGTGCAGTACAACATCCATTCCTACTCCGCGTCCTGAAAGTGAGGTGATAATATCTTTTGTGCTAAAACCGGGTTTAAATATTAGATTTATTAAATCCTTTTTCTTGAGAGATTCAATGTCTTTTTCCGTATATATTTTTTTTTCTATTGTTTTCTTTTTTTTTTTTTTAATATTTATTTTTTCAATATTTATTCCCTGCCCGTTATCAGAAATATTAATCTTTAATTGATTTCCCTGATAAGATACAGCCAATTTAATTTCCCCCGCTCCGGGTTTACCTTTTTTTATTCTCTCATCAGGCGCTTCGATGCCATGATCAATCGAATTTCTTATAATATGAATTAATGGATCGCGCAGATTTTCTATGATTTTTTTATCAACTTCTGTTTCCTCACCTTCTATAACCAAATTAATTTCCTTGCCAAACTGATTGGAAAGATCTCTTACCATCCGCGGGAAAGTTGAAAACAAAACAGAAATAGGCAGCATTCTTGTTCCCATTATTCTATTTTGATAATCACTAATAATAGTATTATGATGAGATATTGTCCGTGAATGGTTATGAAATAAATTATCAAATTGCTCTTTAAGCCCGAAAATGTTCTGGATATTTTTGTTTAATCGTAAATTTATATCACTCATCCCCTGATTGTTTATTAAAAAAAATTTATTCCGCCATTCTAAGGAAAATTTATGCCATTCCTGTATTTCTCTATAAAACGAGTCTTGTATTTTTTCCATATCTTTAATCTCTTTATTCATACAAATCCTGTCAATTATCATCTCACTTGCCAGATTCAAAAGATAATCTAATTTTTCAGTTTTAATCCTGATAGAATCCTGTCCCGGAGAATGAGCGGGACTTGCAGCGATAGCTGGAGAAACTAATTCCTCGTTTTGTTTTTCGGGTTCCTTATCAGGTTTTTCTTTCTGCCGCGGTATCTTGCTGTCAGGTTTTGTATCCAGTGTGTCCAGCGGTTCTCCTTTAGCGATTTTGTCTAATTGTCCCATTATAGGAGTTATATCATAGTCAACAGTTTGTTTATTGATCACTGCCTTTAAAAGCAGATCTATAGCATCCACACCTTTAAGGATGACATTAAGCATCGAGGCGGAAAAGGTGATTTTTTCTTCATTGATCAGCCTGACAATATCTTCCAATCGATGAGATAAGGTTTCAATGTTTTCAAATCCCATAACTTTAGAAAGACCTTTTAGATTATGAAGCCCGCGCATAACATCTGTCCAGCATTCCTTTTGCCCGGGATTTTTTTCTAAAGATAAAAGATTTGTATTCAGACCTTGAATTAATTCAAGGCTGTCTTCTTTTAAAGCTTCCAGAATAACATCTTGTTCGGACATGCTTTGTCCCTTAAATTTATTTGTAGCGGGTGAATTACAATTCGCCATTAAGCGGAATGGTAATCCCACCGCTACTAGCTTTTTGTTTTAAATTGATTAATAGCGATTTTAAGTTCTTCAGCTAATTTATTAAGTTCACTGACTGCAGCTGTTCCTTCTTTTGCTCCGCCTGCAAGTTGTCTGGTTACATCAGAGATTTCCTTCATTGAAATAACCACCTGCTCATTAGCGCTTTTTTGCTGTTGTATAGAATTGCTGATTTGTTTTGCTTCAGATGTGGTCTGTTCCGCAATTTCAAGAATTTCTTTTAACCCTTCACCGGCTTTTTTAGCGAGGATT
This sequence comes from Candidatus Desantisiibacteriota bacterium, assembly GCA_016209155.1. GTDB lineage: Bacteria > JACRDZ01 > JACRDZ01 > JACRDZ01 > JACRDZ01 > JACQWU01. Next base: position 7,718 of record JACQWU010000179.1, read on the forward strand.
ACTCCATCTTCAATTTTTTTCATACTTTGCTCGGTAGCCATTACTGAAGCATTGGATGCATCCTGAATTTCTTTTACAATATTTTTTATTTTAGTAGTTGATTTAACAACATTTTCAGCCAGAAGTCTTATCTCTACAGCTACCACAGCGAATCCTTTGCCGTATTCACCGGCTTTAGCCGCTTCAATAGCGGCATTAAGGGATAAAAGTTTGGTTTGGTTTGCAATATCATCGATAATATCAATTACTTCGCCAATTTCCTGTGAGCGTTCTCCCAGGAGAACTATTTTTTCTGAAGTTTGCTGGGCTTTGTTTTTTATATCTTCCATTCCTTTGATTGTGTCCTCAACTGAAGAAAATCCGTTTTCTGCCTGATGAAACGTCTCCTCTGAAATTTTAACTACAGCATTGGAATTTTCGGCTATTTGTCTTGCAGTATTGGATAATTCTTCTATTGTAGCCGTAATTTCGCTGACTGCTGCAGCCTGCTGTGTTGCGCCGCCGGCCTGTTGCTCTGATGAAGCAAAAAATTCAGCCGAGGCGGAACCTATCCTTAATCCGGCACTTTTAATCTCCTCAACCAGATTTTTGAGTCTATCTACCATATAATTAAAATGATCTGATAATTGTCCGATTTCATCATTGGACTGTTTCTTTATCTGATTTGTCAGGTCACCCTGAGTTGCAATTAAATTAGAGGCTCTTGAAATTTCCGATATCGGAGTAATAACAAATTTGTTAATAAAATAATAAATGATAAAAATAATGGAGGCAATACCTAAAATAAAAATAAATGCTATGACTTTTTGCTGATCTTTTATAAGCTTATCGCTTTCTTCCAGCGAAAATGTAATTGATAGTGCAGCTGCTACATCATCTATTTTTCCTTCATGGCACTTAAGGCATGCTTCATTGAATTTAATAGGTGATATTTCCTTGAAATACCGGATTCCGTTTTCTTCCTCAGTTTTTTTAACTGTCAATCCCTTCAACGCCTGCATTTCTTCGTTGCT
>JACQWU010000179.1:8761-12043 GCA_016209155.1 Candidatus Desantisiibacteriota bacterium
TCGTTGCTTTCCGTTGTTTCATTATTATCTGCTCCATATTGTTTTATTACCCCTCTTGACTTAATTAATTTTAAATTAGAAATTCCTTTCATTAAACTTATATTATCTACATAATTTTTTGTAGTTGACTGGCCGGCAGCCATAATCTTGTAGGTACCTTCAACAATAATATCATTGACTATTCTTATTTTTTCTTCTACCTGATTATTAAATTGTTTCCTTTCCGAGGAAATCATGTAGAACGTAATCATCCCGCCGCCAAATATAAGAATAGAACCTATTGTTAATATAAATTTAAAACTTATTTTTGAATATCTTTTATCGGTAATATTTTTATCCATCATCTAAAATCCTCCTAAATAATTTTTATGAAATTTCTTTTATTAATATTTTTTCTTTTTCATTTATAACAACATCAGTATCAAGAAGCAGAATAATTTTATCCTTAAGCTTCATAATTGCCCAGAAATTATCAGCGTATGACCGCAATTTAATAAAATCAGGAAAATTATCCAGTGCAGATAATGGTACTTCAACCACTGCTTCAGATGAATCAATTAAAAATCCTATGAGGCTATTATCCCTTTTAGCAATGATTATTTGTTTCTCTCTTGCATTGGATGAAACACCCCATTTTTTTGCCAAAGAAAGAACAGGAATTTTTTTACCATGAAAATCAATTATTCCATCAAAAAAATTATATTTTTCCTCTAAGGGAAAAAGCTGAGGGATATTTACTATTTCCACAACTTCCTCTCCGTCTATCCCGATAAGATAATTTTTTATTTTAAAGATCAGAATTTCTATTTTTTTTATATCTGTCATTTTTTATTTAGTATTGTCTCCTTAATAATATTTTCAAGATTAATTATTGCCAAAAAACGGTCATCTATTTTTATTTCTCCATAAATATATTGGACTTTAATTTTATCCAGTGTATTAAGAGGTGTGTCTATCTTTGCCGCTGGAATTTCCATTACCTCAGTAACTCCGTCCACTACCAAACCAATCTTTACGTCATCAGTTTTAACGATTAAAATTCTTGTTTCTTTACTAAATGGAGAGATTGATATTTCAAAAAGCTTTCGGAGGTCAATAACAGGCAGAATTTCACCCCTTAAGTTTATTATCCCCAGAATATAGTCGGAAATTTGAGGTAAAGGAACAATATTGACTAATTTTATAATTTCAGCAACATTTTCTATATTTATTCCATACCATTCCTTGTTAAGATATGATATTACAAGAGATATCTTTTCCTCGCCGGTTGATTCTTTCTCATCCTTTCTTTGTTTTTGAATTTCTTCCAGCAATTTTTCTTTTTTGGAGATTTTATTTGTTTCTTCCGTATTATTTTCCAATTGAGTCTTCCCCCCCTCATACTAAATAATAGCTTAATATAATTATCGGCTGAAAAATAGTATTACTAAAATAATATTTTATCTGGATGTGCCATAATACCCTGCCTTTCTCAGGCAGGGATGAATTGGCACAAAAATAAATAATAAAGAATTCCTATCAGAGACAGAAGATACCCTGCGGTCTGTCTGCCGCAGGGTTCTTCATTAATCTGTTAAATTTTATGTGCGGACTTCCAAAATATGATTGTGATTTTGTAGTGCGAGGCTTCAGCCTCGCGAATAAATAGTTGAATAAGTTCTGTTTCAGCAGGAGATGAGCGAAGCTAAAGCTTCGCACTACAATTGACCAATATATTGTGATTAATTATAAATAGAAAATTGCATTATATAATCAAAGATGATAAAATACTTTCATGGAAAAAAATAAAATTACTGATATACGTGTTAGATTTGCGCCAAGTCCTACGGGACACCTTCATGTAGGCGGGGCACGGACTGCTCTATTTAACTGGTTATTCGCGCGGCATCATAACGGGAAATTTATTTTACGTATTGAAGATACTGATGAGGAGCGTTCTTCAGCGGAAAATACAGGAGAGATAATCCGTTCTTTAAAATGGTTAGGTCTTGAATGGGATGAAGGTCCTGATAAACCTGGTGAGTATGGTCCTTATTTGCAGTCCGAGAGAAATTTTTTGTATAAAAAATATATAGAAAAACTATTAGCGGAAGATAAAGCTTATAGATGTTTCTGCACACAGGAAGAACTTGCGAGTGAGAAGACCAGGGCGGAAAGTGAAAAAAGACAATATAGATATAGCGGGAAATGTTCTCATTTAACTGATGAGGAAATAAACAGTTTTTTAGAGCAAAAGAGGCCTTATGTCGTAAGACTGCGAATACCTAAAGGTGAAACAGTATTAAATGATGTAATAAGAGGCCGGATTGAATTTAAAAACGAAATATTTGATGACTTTATAATACAAAAATCCAGTGGCGGTGTGGTTTACAATTTTGCGGTTGTGATTGATGATGCGCTCATGAATATCTCTCATGTAATAAGGGGTGATGATCATATATCAAATACACCGAAACAGATAATCATGTATGAGGCATTAGGTTTTTCTCTTCCTGTTTTTGCGCATGTTTCCATGATTCTCGGAGGTGACGGTAAAAGGCTGAGTAAACGGCATGGTGCGGTAAGTGTTGATCAATACAGAGATGACGGTCTTTTCCCCGAAGCGGTTGTAAATTATCTTGCTTTGCTCGGATGGTCAACATCGGACAGCCGGCAGTTTTTTCACCTGAATGATCTTATAAAAGCATTTTCACTTGAAAATATTTCCAGTAATCCCGCAATCTTCGATATTAAAAAACTTGAATGGCTGAGCTGCGAACACTGGAAATTATTTGACAGGGATTTAAAAAGAAAATATGCGGTAGAATGTTTAACCTCCGCAGGTTTTGTTTCAGGAGGTTTATCTAAGGATGAAATAGAATTATTGGATAAAGCATTGGCGCTTGTCGGTGATAGAATTAAAAAAACAGGTGATATACTTATTCAAATAAATTTTTTCTTTAAAAAAGAAATAAATTATCCGGAAAATATTTTGAAAAAATATTTCTCAAGCGGTACTTCATTTTTGGAGGTTCTGGATAAAATTGTAAATAGTATGGAACAGCTTGAAAATTTCAATGAAATAGAAATTGAAAAAATTGTCAAAGGACAGGCCGCTCTTTTAGGTATTAAAGATGTAAAACTAATGCAGGTCATAAGGGTTGTTTTAACAGGACAGGAAATAAGCGCAGGCATTTTTGAGACAATTATGCTTTTGGGGAAGAATAAAACTGTGGAAAGAATTAAAAATATAGTCAGGAAATTAGGAAGTTAAAAATAAAAGAAAAGATGAAAAAATGAACC
>JACQWU010000179.1:12054-17767 GCA_016209155.1 Candidatus Desantisiibacteriota bacterium
GAGATCACAGAGATTTATTTTGAGTTCTCAAAAAGTAAAATATATATTTTTATTGTAGGGGCTTGATTTATCAAGCCCTTCAGCGGGTTCGATAAATCGAACCCCTACAGATTACTATTTAAAAGTTTTTTTCTGTAGTTAAACTTTGATTATGAGTACAGGAGATTATTATGATAAGACGATATACGCTGGAAAAAATGGGGAAAATATGGGATGAGGAAAATAAATTTCGTAAATGGCTGGAAGTTGAAATAGCAGTCTGCGAAGTATATGCGGGAATGAAAAAAATACCTCAGAAAGTGCTGCTAAATATTAAAAATAAAGCTAATTTCAATATCGCAAGAATTGATGAAATAGAAAAAATTGTAAATCATGATGTTATTGCTTTTCTTACAAATGTTTCGGAATACGTCGGCCCTGATTCGCGGTATGTTCATATGGGACTTACTTCTTCTGATATTCTTGATACTTCAATGGCACTCCTTTTAAGAGAAGCGGCGGATATTCTGATAGTTGATCTTAAAAATTTTGCAGCTATATTAAAAAAATTGGCGCGCAAGTATAAGAAAACCGTGATGATAGGACGGTCACATGGAATTCATGCCGAACCTATAACTTTTGGACTCAAGCTTGCTTTATGGTATACGGAAATTTTGAGAGATATTGAGCGTATGAACCGTGCACGGGAAATTATAAGCTTTGGTAAATTATCCGGTGCTGTAGGGACATTTTCCAATATTGATCCTATAATAGAAGAAAAAGCATGCAGGATACTAAAACTTAGACCTGCTCCGGTTTCAAGCCAGATCATTCAGCGTGACAGATACGCAGAGTATATGAGTGTGCTGGCTGTTATTTCAACTACTGTTGAAAAAATAGCTGTTGAGATAAGACATATGCAGAGGACAGAAGTGCTTGAACTATCAGAACCTTTTGGCAAAGGACAAAAAGGTTCATCCGCAATGCCCCACAAGAAAAATCCTATTTTGTCTGAGCGGCTTACAGGTATGGCGCGTATTATTCGCGGTAATTTAGTGCCTGTGCTTGAGAATAATGCCTTATGGCACGAACGGGATATCAGTCATTCTTCGGTTGAGCGCGTGGTTTTCCCTGATAGTACTATTTTGCTTGATTATATGCTGGTAAAAGCAGCGGATATGCTTGAAAATATTGTTGTATATCCTGAAAATATGATAAAAAATTTGAATAGAACCAGAGGATTAATTTTTTCCCAGCGCGCAATGCTTTCTTTGGTTGATAAGGGTTTTACCCGTGAGGAAGCTTATAAAATTATCCAGAGGAATGCGCTTTTAGTATGGGATAAAGATACTGATTTCAGGACTTTACTGCTTAATGATACTGAAATAAACAAAAATTTAACAGAACAGGATATCGATAAAATTTTTGACCTTAATTATTATTTGAGAAATATTGAAAAAATTTTTAAAAGGGTAGGAATTTAATTTAAAATATTTGAGGATATTTTATGCGTAGAACTAAAATTATCTGCACTATTGGACCTGCATGCAGCCAACCGAAAAAGCTGGAAGAGCTTATATTAAGCGGAATGGAAGTAGCCAGAATAAATTTTTCTCATGGGACACATGAGGAAAAATCAAGAGAAATAAAGCAAATAAGGCAGATATCAAAAAAGCTTAACCGTCAAATTACAATTTTGCAGGATTTATGCGGACCGAAAATAAGAGTAGGGGAAGTTGAAAATAAAGAAATTTATTTAAAAGAAGGCACGACAATAACACTCACATCAAAACCTCAAGTCAGCAATAATAAGACTCTATTTATCTCATATCCGTATCTGGCAAAAGACTTATATTTAAAAGATTCCATATTACTTGATGACGGCAAGCTTGAACTTGTCGTTATAAAAAAAATAAAAGATGAAATTGTATGTGAGGTGAAAAGAGGCGGAAAATTAAAATCCAAAAAAGGTGTTAATTTCCCTTCGCGATCACTTAGTATTCCGGCTTTGACCGGAAAAGATATTCTTGATGTAAAATTCGGTCTTTCAGAGAAAGTGGATGTTATCGCGCTTTCTTTTGTGAGACAGGCGGATGATATTATTAAATTGTGTAAACTTATTCGGAGTTTGGGCGGGGATATACCTATAATTGCAAAGATTGTAAAATATGAAGCAATAGAAAATCTTGAAAAAATTCTGGATGTCTGTGACGGAATTATGGTCGCACGAGGCGACCTTGGGGTTGAAGTCCCGATAGAGAATATTCCCATATATCAAAAACTTATTATACGTAAAGCAAATGAGCATGGTAAACCTGTAATAACCGCCACCCAGATGCTTGAATCAATGATTGAAAATCCTACTCCGACAAGAGCGGAAGTTACTGATATATCCAATGCGATTTTAGACGGAACTGACGCAATTATGCTTTCAGCGGAAACTTCTATAGGAAAATATCCTGTCGAAGCTGTAAAAATCATGGCGCGGATAGCGGAAAAAACAGAAGAAATTATTAATTATCCCGAATTGTTCAAAACCCGCAAGATCGGATCATATCAAATGATTGCTGATGCTGTTGCTCACGGAGCATGTCAGATGGCGTATGATCTATCAGCCAACGCTTTAATCACTTTCACAAGTTCAGGACATACTGCAAGACTGATATCAAAATACAGGCCTCATGCACCAATATATGTGTTTACAACAAATGATGAAGTTGCAAGAAAAGTCAACCTTTACTGGGGCACCAGGTGTTTTAAGATAAAAGAAGTTAAAACTACAGATGAAATGTTTAAACATGCTTTAGATACTGCAAAAAAAGAAAAAATTATACAAAAAAATGATACGGTAATACTTACTGCCGGCATTCCGGTAAAAGAAAAAGCTAATACGAATTTAATAAGGGTGGTGAAGGTTAATTGATTTTTCTTAGCACAACTTTTTCATTGTCTTTATAAGCAACAGTTTCATAAAATTTTTTAAAACGCGGATAAGATTCGGGCGGAAGTAATATGGAGTTAGTTTCACTGTGACGTGAGAGATATATTATTCCGTCTTTAAAATAACAATTTATTTTGTAATATGCAAAATCTTCTTTTATCTCAAAATTTTTTGGAAGTTCTTCAATTTCATAACCATCGGGTATTTTTATTTCACTTATTTCATCCGAACTGCCGGCCCTTGCAATTTGAACAGGGTATTTACGTTTTTCAGACTGGGAAATAAAACTGGTTGAAACCAGTCGATAAAGAATATTCGGATTAAAAATAATAAGTTTTGATGTGATATCCGCAAAATTTTGCGCGGCAAAAGAAAATTCCGTATTCACAGGGACATCCAGATTATTAAAATCTGAAAATGAATAGGAAGTTACTATAGAAGATGGACACCATGTGTTTTGTTTACAAGGTTTTCAAACAATTGGAGATATTTTTCGGGTTCAGTATATTTCAGGCTTGCCCTCATTTGCATGGCATCATCTCCTGTATAATAAGTTTTCGCATCGCATTTTATTGAGCCATCCGGTGATATTACAGCTTTAATTGTTCTTGACCTGTTATAATCAATAGAACTTTTAAGCGTGGTACTTTTGAATTCAGCTTTATTATCTGTATCTCTAATAATCCATGCAGTATGGTTTTGATTGCTGCCCGGAAATTCATTTATGTTTCCGACTTCGACTGTGGGGTCAAGCCAATATGTTTTTTCCTGTGTTTCAGCATAGACTATCATATGATTAAACTGTGAAAGAGTAGGGGTGTTTAAATCTATCTCGTCATTATTATCCGAAAATAGTAATGCCGGATAAGCTTTTATCTCTGCTTCTCTCAGCATAGTTATAAGCAAAGTACTCTGATCTTTACAGTCTCCGTAAGCATTTTTAAATATTTCGGAAGCGGTATGCGGTTTGATAGAGCTTATTCCCCATTCAAGTCCGACATAGCGTATGTTTTTTTCAATAAAATAAAACAAAGCTTTTATTTTTTCTTCAGAATTAGTTTTATTCTTAATCAGCTCTTTCACTTTACTTTTTATTAAAGGATCAGGTGCTATACTTTCTTTTATAAGTTTTATAAACTCCGGGGCCATATCATCCCAGCTTTTTGCGGTTGTTATCCGCATCCATGGAGCAATCTTATACATAGAAGGCATTACAGGCTCAGTTACAATTTCATTGATATTTAATTTCTCCCATGTATAAGTAGTATATTCCTTATATTCGGATACATCAGGTATTTGCTCAAAATTATAATAAGTGGTTTTAAAAGGCAATTTTTTTGGCAAAGTAATTGAATATTTTGAAAGCATTATTGGTTCTGAAAATTGAAAAAACCAATCAACGCTGTATCCGTTTGAAAGCAGAAGAGGTTTACTTTTTATAACAGCCTCATATTCAATTATTGATCCTGGCTCAACAGCAGGCATGGATACAACTTTTTGTTTAATATCACTGTATAGATTGTATCCTGCGTATGGTGTTATCTCATTGAATGCTTCTTTAGACGGCAAAACTATTGTTCCGTCAGATGTAATAGTCCGTGCAAAGCTAAATGCAGCATTTTGAAAGGATGAATTATATGCCACACTTATTTCACCAAAATCCTTACCTCTATCATTTAAGATTTTTATTATCTGATGTATTTTTGATATTATTTCTCCATTTTCATAGATGATATCGGAGGCGCTGTCCAGAAGCATAATTGCTCCTGCATTTGGATATTCTTTTGCGCCGGGAGTATTTAAATATCCGAGTTCTTTTTTTATTATAATAGGTTTTGGGGTACATCCAAAATGAGTAAGCATGAAAGAAAAAATACAAATATTAAATATAAAAATTTTAAGCGGGGATTTAATTGATTTCATAATTTTTTTGATTTTATTGTAGGGGCTTGATTCATCAAGCCCTTTTTTAATGTCTTTTTCGTGTTCGATGAATCGAACCCCTATACTATTTATTAACTTCTATTACCGCATTTTTGCGCAAGTTATATAACCAGTTGATGTATCTTGATTCCATTCTACTTTGGAGAAGAGCATTTTTAATATCTTCATGCAGATCATTAAACTGGACATAACGTCTATCTATTACCTGAATAATATGATATCCAAATTTTGTTTTCACAGGATCGCTTATTTCTCCCTGCTTAAGACTAAAAACTGCTTCGCCAAAACCTTCAACCATCATATTTTTTTTAAAATAACCCAGGTCACCGCCTTTTTCGCGGCTGGAAGCATCCTCTGATTTTTCACGGGCAAGATTTTCGAAATTTGCTCCATCCTTAAGCTGTTTTTTTATATTGTGCGCCTCTTCTTCGGATTTAAGAAGAATATGCCTTGCTCTTACTTCTTCTTCTCTTGGAAGCATTTTCCTTTCTTCAACAAAGATTATATGCAAACCATAACGTGTTCTAAGCGGTTCAGAAAATTCTCCGACTTTTAGCCTGGTCAGCACATCTTCAAATTCCGGTATCATGTCTCCGCGCTTAAAAAATCCCAGATCTCCGCCTTCAGATGCGCGGACATCTTCAGAATATTTTTTGGCTGATTCTTTAAAATCAGATCCCCCAGTCAGTTCTTTATAAATACTATCTGCTTTTTCTCTCGCTTTTTTTTCTTCTTCAGAATTTGCATCAGGCATAATTTTAATCAGGATATGCCTTGCATGCGTTTCTTCACCGGTATGAAGAAAATATTCGCGCACTTCACTTTCGGTGACATCTACCTGAGAGCGTA